>CATEEE010000113.1 GCA_949499045.1 Marinobacterium sp. xm-d-530
CAGTAGAGGGTTGGGAAGGGCTTATCATCGATTAGGCTTCGCATCTGTAACACCAGTGGCACTCCGCTAGGGGTTTGTGCCGCTATCGCTTCGATGCCGCGAGGTTCGCGACCGATTTGCTGGCGTACTATTTGAAGCTGTCTCTCTGTTGGTTGCATCTTAAACCTGTGCGTATTGATCAGCATTAAGGATCCATCGATCACATAGCTGACGGGTTAATTCTGTTGATGTTTCTATGCGCTCTGCTGTCTGTTGAACGCTGTCGAGCATGTCCGCGTCACGTTGCAGATCGGCGATTCTAAAACTCATCATGCCTGTCTGGCGGGTACCTAACACCTCACCGGGGCCTCGCAACTCAAGATCACGCTCTGCAATACGGAAACCGTCGCTGGTCTCACGCATGATGGCCAAACGGTCGCGACCCTGCTGCGAAAGAGGCGCATGATACATCAAAACACAAAAACTCTCTCGCGAACCACGACCCACACGACCACGTAACTGATGCAATTGCGATAGGCCCAAACGTTCAGGGTTCTCAATAATCATCAAACTGGAGTTTGGAACGTCTACACCCACTTCAATCACCGTCGTTGCCACCAAAAGGTCCAACTCATGCGCTTTAAATTGAGACATGACTTCCGCTTTTTCAGCCGGTTTCAAACGACCATGCACCAAGCCGATTCTGAGATCAGGCAGAGCTTCGCGAAGGACTTCAGCGGTTGTTTCAGCCGCTTGGCACTGCAGCGCCTCGGACTCCTCTACCAACGTGCAAACCCAATAAGCTTGCAGACCCTGTTTACAGTTCTGCTCGACACGCTCAACCACTTGATCACGACGACTGTCATCAATAACAACCGTTTGAACCGGCGTTCGACCCGGCGGTAACTCATCGATAATTGAGCAGTCCAGATCGGCATAAGCACTCATCGCCAGTGTTCGAGGGATAGGCGTCGCCGTCATGATCAGCTGATGAGGTATTTTACCGTCATTTCGACCCTTTTCACGTAAACTTAATCGCTGATCGACACCAAATCGATGCTGTTCATCAATCACTACCATCGCCAGATCATGGAAGGCGACCTCATCTTGAAACAGAGCATGAGTACCGACAACCACCTGAGCTTCACCGCCACTGATCTCGGCTAATGCTGCTTCACGCGCCTTACCTTTCACCTTACCCGCCAACCATGAAACCCTAATCCCGAGGGGTTCAAGCCAACTTTTAAAGTTGATCAGATGCTGTTCTGCCAAAATTTCTGTCGGCGCCATAACCGCCGCTTGCTTACCGTTCTCAACCGCTTGAAGCGCGGCTAGAACAGCAATCATCGTTTTACCCGATCCCACATCACCCTGCACCAACCGCAACATCGGCAAAGGGCGCCCCATATCTCGGGCCACCTCTCTAGCCACTCGAAGCTGAGCCTCTGTGAGCGAGAATGGCAGTCGATCTAAAAACGGCAGAGTGAGTCGGCCTGTCGATTTCAATGCTGGAGCACCTTGTGTCTGCATCTGATGACGCACCACACGTAGAGACAGGTTATGCGCTAATAGCTCTTCGAACGCTAACCGTCTCTGCGCCGGGTGCTGCCCTTCAAGTAACGACTCCAGATCAACACCGACCGGGGGCTGATGAAGAAAGCGCACCGCATCCGTCAGAGAGGGGTAATTATTACGCGCTAACTCAGAGTCCGGAAGCAACTCATCTAAAGGCTCCGAACCCAGAGCAGAGAGCGCCTGCCCTACAAAACTTCTTAAACGCGGTTGAGTCAGACCTTCAGTCAATGGATAGATTGGGGTCAATGTCTCTTCAAGTTGATCAAGACCATCACCCTTCATCACTTTGTACTCGGGATGAATGATTTCTAACCCGTTTGAACCCGGACGCACCTCGCCAAAACAGCGAATGTCCGCATTAATTAAAGCGCTCTTTTGCGCAGCACTGAAGTGGAAAAAACGCAGTGTTAACGTGCCAGTGCCATCTTGTATACGGCAGACCAAACTTCGGCGACGTCCCATCACGATGTCACAGGCAATCACCCGGGCTTCCACAACCACCTCATCACCCGGGCGCATTGCTCCGATCGCGGTAATCCGCGTTCTGTCTTGGTAACGCAGAGGCAGGTGAAACAGCAGATCCTGAAAATTATGGATACCCAGCTTGCCAAGCTTGGAGGCCAGCGCAGCGCCAACTCCCTTTAACTCTATGACCTTTCGAGAAGCTACCTGCGAAGACACGGTCGGTTAACTATCCAAAGCTCGGCACTTAGCAATGGCATCAACTAAAACATCAATGGCCTGAGGACGAGGGAAGCTAGCACGCCAAGCAACGGCAACCGATCGCATCGGTTTGGGATCATTGAACGGCACAATATCGACCAACGCATTGGAGGGGTGATTCGCTAAAGCCGACTCAGGTAACACACTCGTTCCCAATCCAGAGGCGACCATCATGCGAATAGTCTCTAGCGAACTGCCTTCTGTGACTCGGTGTTGATCATGGAACGACTGATTCAAGCTTGGGCAGGCCTCTAATACCTGATCCCTAAAACAGTGCCCCTCGCCCAACAACAACATATCCAGCTCATTCAACTTATGAGAATCAACGGAACCCGTTTTGCTCAGCTCATGCCCTTTTGGCGTAATCAGACTGAAAGTCTCATCATAAACCGCACGGGTAAGTACGTCAGGCTCATGGAAAGGGAGTGCAATGATGATCGCATCCAACTCACCGGTGCGTATTTTACTGCGAAGTACTTCAGTCAAATTCTCTTCAATGTAGAGAGGCATTTGCGGCGCAATCTGCTGCACTTCGGGAATCAGACGGGGGAAAAGGTAGGGACCGATGGTGTAGATCGCACCAACACGCAATGGTGTGGCTAGCTGATCTTTACCTTCACGGGAGAGCTCTTTAATCGCTTCAGCTTGCTCTAAAACGCGCTGCGCTTGACGCACCACTTTGTCACCGATAGGGGTAACGCGTACTGCGTTTTTACTGCGTTCAAACAACGCGACACCGAGTTCATCTTCCAGCTTTTTAACGGCGATGGAGAGAGTCGGCTGACTCACAAAGCATTTTTCGGCAGCATGGCCAAAATGCTGTTCACGCGCAAGCGTGACGATGTAGCGAAGTTCTGTAAGCGTCATTTTCGATCCTCTGGTAATCTTTAACGACTAAAGGGAGAACACTACTGTGTCGAAACGTTTTCTAATTATTGGCTGCGGTGATTTGGGCAATACCATTGCAACCAAGCTCATCAGCCAACAACATAAAGTATATGGCCTTAGACGTAATATAGACCAGCTATCGAAAGGCGTACAGCCAATAGCGTGCGACTTTTATGAAATTGAAAAACTGCCAGCCCTTCCAGAAGTCGATTACGTCATCTTCTCTGCAGCCGCAAAATCCCGAGATCTTGATCACTACCGACAGATCTATGTCGATGCCCCGACAGCCATACTCAAAGCACTTCCAACGGCACCAATACGATCTTTTGTCGTGAGTTCAACCGGCGTCTATGCTCAAAACAGGGGTGAGTGGATAGATGAAAACAGCGTTGCTGAACCCAATACACCGCATTCTGCTCTACTTTTGGCTGGTGAGTCGCAATTTAAAGAGAGATCAGCTTGCACCGTCATCCGCAGCAGTGGCATTTACGGCCCAGGCCGCACCCATCTCCTAAAACGAATACTGAGTGGGACCATCGCATTAGAGTCGCCGACCCATTTCAGCAATCGAATTCACAGTGACGATCTTGCCGATTTCACGGTGCACTTGATTGGTAAAGCGATCGAACAACAACCACTGAAAGCGCTCTATTTAGCCAGTGATGGTCACCCAGCACCGATTCATGAGATTACTAAGTGGCTTGCCGAACAGCTGGATGTGGTCGTTAAACACCAGGAGCCGATACAACGAGGTGGTAATAAGCGAATCGCTAACAGAGCGATGAGGGAGAGCGGTTTTGTCTGTCGTTACACGGACTACAAAGCCGGATTTGCGCCTCTGTTGGATGATCTAAATCGCAACAGAGGCAGATAAAGCGAGAGGCCTTAGGCTTTAGCTTTTAAGAGACGTGCCGCTTTAACAGCAAAATAGGTCAAGATGCCATCGGCACCTGCTCGCTTAAACGCAAGCAATGACTCCATCATCACAGACTCTTCGTCTAGCCAACCATTTTGGAAGGCGGCCATATGCATCGCGTATTCACCACTCACTTGGTAAGCATAGGTAGACACACGCAACTCAGATTTAACACGTCGCACGATATCCAGGTAAGGCATACCCGGTTTTACCATCACCATATCAGCACCCTCAGCTAGATCGAGTGCAACTTCGTGCAGGGCTTCATCGCTGTTGGCAGGATCCATCTGGTAGCTGTATTTATTGCCTTTACCCAGATTACCGGCAGAGCCTACCGCATCACGGAAAGGTCCATAGTAAGCACTCGCATACTTAGCAGAGTAAGCTAGGATGCGAGTATTAACATGCCCACCGGCCTCTAACGCTTCACGAATCGCCTGAATACGGCCATCCATCATATCACTGGGCGCAACTACATCAGCCCCTGCTTCAGCATGAGAGAGCGCCTGTTTAACTAACACATCAACGGTGATGTCATTGAGCACGTAACCCTCTTCATCAATGATGCCGTCTTGCCCGTGGGTAGTAAAAGGATCCAACGCGACATCGGTAATGACACCCAGTTCTGGCAATGCTGCTTTAATCGCTCGCACGGCGCGCTGTGCCAGACCCTCTGGGTTAAACGCCTCTTCTGCCATCTCAGACTTAGCTGATGCAGGCGTTACTGGGAACAGAGCCACTGCAGGGATACCCAGATCATAAGCCTCCCGACACGCGTCGACTAACAGATCTATACTGAGTCGCTCGACACCCGGCATAGAGGGAACCGTCTCACGCTCACCTTCCCCCTCAATTACAAACATTGGGTAAATAAGATCTTGGGCTGTCAGCTGGTTCTCTCGCATCAAATCACGTGAAAAAGAGCTGGCACGCATACGACGCATGCGAGTGAGTGGAAAAATGCGCTGGCTAGGATCAAATGCCACGGGACACCTCATTGATAGAAGATTTTAGACAAGTATAACGCTCTAGATGGCGGCAAGACTAACCCGCCGACCAACAAATCAATACAAATATGGCTTTGGTTATTTATTTATAACCAAATGATATCTAAATGCCTGCTTTTTAGCTGCTATGACTATATACAAATCCAGCCTCAATCCTTAAAGTACGCACCACGGAATAACTGAGGTCATGGATCGACCTGGTGAGACCAAGGATTGGTTTCAATGGAAGTGAAGCAACACAGGGACATCGCAGGACGCGACTAGGTTGCAAGGAAAATCTTCCAAAAGGGCGCGCCATGGATTGGCCGCCCTATTTTTTTGTCTGCTACCCTCTCAGCAATAGCGCAATGCGCTGAGCTAAGCTCTCCGGATCATCCCAAGGCATCATATGCCCAGCACCTTCAATAAACTCTAGCTGCATCGGCTGCTTAATCTTATTCGCTACGCGCAGCGCGTACTCTTTGGATAACACCTCATCTTGATCACCTTGCAGATTAATCAAAGTAAACGGGAACACCGTCTCGGTAATACCGGCTTGATGCGTAAATAGCGAGGCCAGTGTTGCAAGCGGGTAGTCAAAGATAATCAATGGATCGTCATTTATATAGGGTCCTGCTGGGTGATCACCTAATAGTGACTCAAAATCGATAAAACTTTTAAGCGGCAAACGCATATTGGGAAACCAGAGAGCGCTAAAGCTGGTCCAACTCCAACCCAGTGCATACATCATGTCGGGAGGCTCTTGGCCCAATAGCAAGGTGGTACAGAGTACCGACTGGATGCGTTGATCCTGTTCGGCCAACGCTACCGCCGTTACAGCCCCTATCGAGTAACCATAGACGGACCAACAACCGGTAAAACGAGATTCAAGCGCATTAACAACATGGGAAAGGTGTTGCTGGAACTGCTCAACGGTATATCGACCGCGATTGCCTGCGGAGTACCCATGCCCTGGAGGATCAACCGCAATCACATTAAAACCCTGCTGATTCAGGGCAACCGCTAACTCGGCATAGAGTTCCACATAGGTGCCGATCCCGGCAAGGAACAATATATTAGGCGCACTGTGTGAGACAGGGTATATCTCAACGTTAATAGTGGCATCTAATCGCCACACTTCACGATGCTTAAGTGCATCAACGATACCCAACCCTTGACGGCGAACCTTCTGATCGGCCGTTTCAACGGGAAACGCCTGCTTGAAACTCATTAACGCTGACACCTAGGACAAAAAACCGTCGCCCGCTGCCCTTGGCGAATCTCTTTTAGGGGCGTACCACAGGATTTACAAGCCTCCCCGCCTCGACCATAGACCGAGAGCTCTTGCGCAAAATAACCTGGTTTACCGTCACTGGAGAGAAAATCCCTTAGGGTCGTACCACCGCGCGTAATGGCGTACTCCAGTACTTTTTTAATCTCATCGACTAACCGTTCATAACGCTGTTTTGAGACTTTGCCCGCCGGTTTACGAGGATCGATACCGGCTTTAAAGAGTGATTCATTGGCGTAGATATTACCCACACCGACCACCACTTCTGAGGTCATAATGAACTGTTTGATGGCCAGCGATCGGTTACGTGACGCTTTAAATAAATAGTCCACATTGAAGGCTTCTGACAGTGGCTCTGGACCCAACTTCGCTAACAACTTATGCGTATCGCCTTTGGGTTGCCAAAGAACAGAACCGAAACGGCGTGGATCGGTAAGGCGCACCAACAAGCCATTGTGCATCACTAAGTCCACATGATCGTGCTTGGCAGGCTCTGTTCCTGCAGGTAGCACTCGTAAGCTACCTGACATTCCCAAATGGACCATGAGATCGCCTGCATCAAAACGGATAAGAATGTACTTTCCTCGACGTTCAACGCTATTTACCCTTTTTTCCATGATGTTATAAGGAATTTCATCAGGCACAGGCCAGCGCAAGCGACGCTCGCGTACGACAAAATCGGCGACACGTTGCTGATCAATGTGCGGCTCTATGCCACGTCGTGTTGTCTCTACTTCGGGTAACTCTGGCACTTAACTCACCTTAGCTGCACGTTGGGTTAAAAAGACACCTAGCACCGTCACAGCCACACCCACCAGGGTTAGCATCGACAGACGCTCATCAAACAGATACCAAGCCTCTAGCGCCGTTGCGGGCGGAACAAGGTAGAAATAACTGGCCACTTTGGCCGACTCACCTTCACGAATCATCAACATCAGCAACAAAATAGCTGAGAGCGATAGACCGAGTACCAACCAGGTTAATGCGCCGATTAACTCGATGTGCCATAGCACCTCTTGGGTCTCAAAGGTGAACGTCAAAGCACCCATGATGATCGCCGTCATCACATATTGAATGAATGACCCCGTCAGAAGGTCGGCTCCGCCGCCAAAACGTTTCTGATAGAGCGTGCCTATAGAGATCGCAAAGAGCGCCACCAAGGCCGCCGTAATCGCACCAGCGGTAAGGGTAATCTCCTCATCAGCTACACCCGACCAGAGCACGGTCACGACGCCGATTAGCCCAAGCCACAACCCAAACCAACCCATAGGGCTTAATTTCGATTTGAGCCATACCTGTGAGATAAAGGCGGTCAGCAGAG
This sequence comes from Marinobacterium sp. xm-d-530, assembly GCA_949499045.1. GTDB lineage: Bacteria > Pseudomonadota > Gammaproteobacteria > Pseudomonadales > Balneatricaceae > Marinobacterium_E. The sequence continues at coordinate 7,680 of CATEEE010000113.1, forward strand.
GCTGCAGACCAACAATAATCGCTGTAACTCCAGCTGGCATATCCAATTTAATGGCCGCAAACACGCCCCCCAGATAACCTGCATGAATCAGCGATCCCGTCACCAATTGATGTTTTGCGACATCCCAACTTGGCCAACGCCCGCGGAAAATCTGAATCAATACAAAGAAGACTGCAAGCGTGAACAGCATGCGGATAAATAGGTAGTTGAATGGTTCGATATAGGGCAAACCGTACCGAGCACCGATAAAGCCGGTACTCCAAAGAAGAACAAACGCAAAAGGTACAACACTCATCCATGACCTAGTCATGCGAACATCCTTATATGGGTAAACTCTGGGCAAAAAAATACCCGCATCAGTGTAACCGAATGCGGGTATCTTTGGGATGCTGTATCAATTACTTGATTTTAGCTTCCTTGTAGATAACGTGCTTACGAACAACCGGATCGTATTTCTTGAATTCGAATTTGTCCGGAGTGTTGCGCTTGTTCTTATCTGTAGTGTAGAAGTGACCAGTACCTGCAGAAGAGACTAGTCGGATCTTTTCGCGTGCGCCTTTAGCCATGACTTAGCTCCTTATGCTTAGACTTTATTGCCATTTTTACGAACGTCAACAAGAACAGCGTCGATGCCTTTCTTGTCGATGATGCGCATACCTTTAGAAGATACGCGTAGACGAACGAATTTATTTTCGCTCTCTACCCAAAAACGGTGCCAGTGCAGGTTTGGTAGGAAGCGACGACGTGTTTTACGTTGTGAGTGGGAAACGTTGTTTCCTGTTACTGGAGATTTGCCAGTAACCATACATACTCGAGACATTTTAAAACCTCAGTTAATAGTGTTTTCTTTTACTCTGTCAGATATTTATTGAATGCCACTTTCATAATGAAAACCTTGGCAATCTCAGGCGGAGCGTCCGAAAACGAGACAGAAATCCCGTACCAATGAGACAGAGGCGCGTGATATTACAGAAGAACC
>CATEEE010000114.1 GCA_949499045.1 Marinobacterium sp. xm-d-530
AACTCATTTACCCAGGTTTCTATCCATTCAGCGGTATTTGTCTCTGGAAAGACGGGTAACATACGTTGATGGAAGGCGATATCACCTGCGATCATGACGTTGCGTTCAGGTATGACAACGCTGATGTCCCCTTTGGAGTGGGCAGGGCCAAGGTGCAGCAGTTCAGCCGTAATTCCGCCTAAATCGAGGGTCATACTCTCTTCAAACGTCTGATCAATTTCAGTAAGCTCTGTCCCTTCGATTCGATCTTTGAGTGTCTCTTTAAGCATTCCGAGTCCACGAAAACCGTGTTCTTGAATCTCCTCTTCAGCATCAACGTGAGCTATGACAGTAGCGCCTTGTTCTTTCCAGTAATTATTTCCCAATGCGGCATGCGATTGACCATTTTCATCGACCACATATTTAACCGGTTTGTCGGTCAATTTTTTGATCTCATCATGCAGGGCTTTGGCTAACAGGTAGGTGCTAGAGCCGTTCACCACTAATACGGACTCTTCGCCAATGACGAAGCTCAGGTTGTTGTTGTGGCCGGCATTTTCATAGGTATAGAACTTCAACTGTCCAATAGCTGAGTAGACATCGTCAGCGACTTTGACCGGTTTATCGTAGAGCAGGGACTCTTTGTACTTATCATCGGGGGTTACAGCAAAGGCTGAAGTCGACACTAACGTTGCGAGGAGTGATACTCCCAAAGAGAGGGCTTTTAACTGCATAACGCACACCTTATTCTGTTTTTATAGCTAAAAATATAACACGCTTTTATCGAACAGGGAGAGCCGATTCGCTCTTCACATTGCGCATCACAAAACTCGAATGGACACCGGTAACACCCTCAATGCGAGTAATTTTCTCGAGCAGCAGACGCTGAAAATCTTCCATGTCATGAACCACTACTTTTAGTTGGTAATCGGCATCCTGCCCCGTGATTAGCAAACACTCTAATACTTCGGGTAGATCATTAATAATTTGATCAAAATTGGCGAATCGTTCCGGAGTGTGGCGATCCATCGAAATCATAATAATCGCTGTGAGCGTCAACCCCAGTTTTTTCGCATCCAAGCTAGCGCGATAGCCATTAATGATACCGCTCTCCTCAAGAGCTCTGACGCGACGCAAACAGGGGGAGGGGGATAGACCTACTTTATCTGCTAACTCTTGATTTGAGATACGTCCATCCAGCTGAAGTTGCTGAAGAATAGCCTTGTCGTATCGATCCATATCTAAGTTCTCGTCATTAATGGTATTTAATTGCTTAAAAATGCAATTTATAGCAATTAAAGATAATAAATGCACTGGTTTTGTCGTTAATTCGCAATCATTCACCCTAGCAACCCCAGTACACTGATCAACAATAATTTAACTCAAAGCTTTTGTTGAGGATTGCATGTCTAACTTTGATTACCGCCGTTACCAGCCAGCTCCACAGATTCAAATTAAGAATCGCACGTGGCCGAATAACACGATCACCCAGGCGCCAATCTGGGCGTCGGTTGATCTGCGTGACGGTAATCAGGCGCTACTTGAACCTATGACGGTAGAGCAGAAACAGCGTCTATGGCGTCTATTGGTGAAGATTGGGCTTAAAGAGATTGAAGTAGGCTTTCCATCTGCGAGTCAGCCGGACTACGACTTCGTTCGTTGGTTGATCGATAATGGAGAGATACCTAATGACGTAACGATTCAGGTCCTTGTTCAGGCCCGTAAAGAGCTGATTGACCGCACTTATGAAGCGCTACGTGGTGTTAAAAGTGCCGTGGTACACGTCTACAATTCGACCAGCACGATTCAGCGTGAGCGAGTCTTCAATCAGGATCGCGAGGGTATTAAAACTATAGCGACCCAGGGCGCGCAGTGGGTCATGGATGGCGCGAAAGCTTACCCAGAAGTTGATTGGACCTTCCAGTATTCACCCGAGAGCTTTACCGGCACTGAGATCGATTATGCGATAGAGGTGTGTGATGCCGTCATGGATGTGTGGCAGCCGACGGCTGAGAAACGATGCATTATTAACCTTCCTTCGACGGTTGAGGAGTCAACGCCCAATATTTTTGCCGATCAGATCGAGTACTTTTGTACCCATATGAAGAATCGTGCCGGAGCGATTATCTCTGTCCATACGCACAATGACAGAGGTTGTGCTGTGGCCGCAGCGGAGTTGGCTGTGTTGGCTGGCGCTGACCGTGTTGAAGGCACATTGCTTGGTAATGGTGAGCGTACCGGTAATATGGATTTAGTTACAATGGCGATGAATTTATACAGCCAAGGTGTTGATCCTAAAATGGATTTATCGAATCCAGATGAGATAATCACTACCTTTACTGAGTGTACTCACTTACCGGTTAGCCCTCGTCACCCTTGGATTGGTGAGTTGGTTTATACGGCTTTTTCAGGCAGTCACCAAGATGCTATACAGAAGTGTTTGCACCGACAGGGTGAGGATGAACACTGGCAGGTGGCTTATTTGCCAATCGATCCAAAGGACATTGGACGTGATTACCAAGCGGTGATTCGGGTTAACAGTCAATCAGGTAAGGGGGGTATGTCGTTTGTGCTGGAGCGTGACTATGGCATAACACTGCCGCGCTGGATGCAGACGGAATTAGCACCTATTGTTCAAAAAGCATCGGAAGAGAGTGCATCTGAGATGGGCAGTGAAGCGATCTTTGAAATTCTTAAAGCGAACTTTATAAAGTCAGCAGACCCCGTCGCTTTGCAGGGCTTCTCAATTGATCGTCAACAAAATGAGCAGTTCAAAGCCACTGTATCAATCAATGGTCAAGATCGTGAGTTGATCGGTCGGGGCGACGGGGTAATCTCGTCGTTTCTTAACGGTTGGACCTCTCTAACAGGTCAGGCTGTTAACGTCATCGACTACTCTGAACATGCGGTTGGCAGTGGCACGGATGCCTTGGCGGCGGCTTACTTTTTGATCAATGTTGATGGTCAGCGTGTTGTGGGAATGGCGTTCGATACAGACAGTCTAGGTGCTTCATTAAAAGCACTGATATCGGCCATCAATCGTTCAGACGTTGCTGTTCAAATAGCGGCTTAATCCATTAACACCTGATTGAGTTATCTTTTGATAAGGCCAGTTCGCATTATGAAATGTGAACTGGCCTTTTTATTTTTAATCAATCTATCAAAAAGTGTCATGTGAAAGGTTGAAGGAGTAGAATATTGTGCCTATTTGAAACTTTCTAATACTCAGTTGGAACCCTTCATGCCTCACACTCAAAGTACGCTTCAAGAACTTCGCGATTCTGATCAATTCATTCAGCGCCACTTAGGCTCAAATGATGCTGAGCAATCTCAGATGTGCAGTACCGTTGGTGTATCTAGCCGCGCTGATTTGATTCAGCAGACTGTTCCTGAATCCATTTTGCTTAGTGATGCGCTCTCTATTGGGAATCCGGTGACCGAAGTGGAAGCCTTAGCGGAGCTGAAGCAGATAGCCGCTAAAAACCAGCTGAACAAAAACTTTATTGGCATGGGTTACTACGGCACCCTAGTGCCAGGCGTTATACAGCGTAACGTGCTAGAGAATCCCGCTTGGTACACTGCTTACACCCCTTACCAGCCTGAGATCTCCCAGGGTCGTCTTGAATCGCTGCTCAATTTTCAGCAGATGGTGATGGATCTTACGGGTATGGATCTAGCCAATGCATCGTTGCTGGATGAGGCGACGGCTGCGGCTGAGGCAATGACGCTGCTTAAACGTTCGAACCGCAAAAAATCAGACACCTTCTTTGTCGATTCTCAGGTTCACCCACAGACACTGGATGTGATTCAAACACGTGCAGAATACTTTGGCATCGAAGTGGTTGTGGACGACGCATCTAATCTATCATCGCATGACTGCTTCGGCTGTTTGATTCAGTACCCAGGCAGTGAAGGGGAGATCATTGATCTTGGCAGTGTAGTTGAAGATGCTAAAGCTCAGGGTGCTTTAGTTGCGGTAGCGACCGATCTTCTAGCGTTAATGCTGCTTAAATCACCTGGCAGTCTGGGTGCAGATATCGCACTGGGTTCAGCGCAACGTTTTGGTGTACCAATGGGCTTTGGTGGCCCACATGCAGCGTTTTTTGCGACCAGTGAAAAACTGAAGCGTTCAGTTCCTGGCCGTATCATTGGGGTCTCTATCGATTCGCGTGGTAATCAAGCCTACCGTATGGCGATGCAGACCCGCGAGCAGCACATTCGTCGTGAAAAGGCGACCTCCAACATCTGTACAGCACAGGCATTGCTTGCCAATATGGCCGCGTTTTATGCGGTCTACCATGGTTCAGCGGGTCTGAAAAAGATCGCCACTCGTGTTCACCGTCTTGCTCAACTTGCGGCTAAGCAACTGAACGCTGCGGGCCTAACAACCAATACCCATTTCTTTGACACCTTGAGTTTTGATGCTGACGCATCAGTGTATCAGTGCGCAATTGAAGCCAATATCAATCTTCGCAAGATTTCGGAGACTCGTTTCGGCATCAGCTTTGATGAGACACACAGCGTTGAAGATGTCGCGCAGTTGATGAGTGTTGTGACCGCAAAGGTAATCTCAGTTGAAGATCTAGGTGAGGTGGATGCGGACCTGTCGATTCCAATGGATATGATTCGTGTCGACGAAGTTCTCTCACACCCTGTCTTTAATCGCTACCACGCAGAGCACGATATTCTTCGCTACATGAAGCGTCTAGAGAACAAGGACTACTCTCTTGTTCACGGCATGATCCCGCTGGGTTCTTGTACGATGAAGTTGAATGCAACCTCAGAGATGTTACCGGTGACTTGGCCAGAGATTGGCACTCTTCACCCGTTTGTTCCGGTAGATCAGGCGCAGGGTTACGCTGAAATGCTAGAACAGTTGGATCGCTGGTTGATCGATATTACCGGTTACGATGCTATCTCTATGCAGCCAAACTCTGGTGCATCGGGTGAATATGCGGGTCTGTTAGCGATTCGTAAGTACCAAGAGTCAATTGGCGAAGGTCACCGTAACGTCTGTCTAATTCCATCGTCAGCACACGGTACTAACCCAGCTTCAGCTGCAATGATGGATATGAAAGTTGTCGTTGTTGCTTGTGATGAGGTGGGTAACGTCGATGTGGCTGACTTAAAAGCCAAAGCTGAACAGCACAGTGACAATCTATCAACATTGATGATTACCTACCCATCAACACATGGTGTGTTTGAGGAGGCTGTTGGTGAGATTTGTGAACTGATCCATCAGCATGGCGGTCAAGTCTACATGGACGGTGCCAACTTGAATGCGCAGGTTGGGGTGTGTAAGCCTGGCTCAATTGGGGCTGATGTGTCACACCTTAACTTGCATAAAACCTTTGCTATTCCTCACGGTGGCGGTGGCCCAGGTATGGGACCTATTGGCGTTAAATCGCATTTGGCACCATTTCTAGCAAGCCACAAGGTTTCGCCAGTGCCAGGTAATGGAAACAATGGAGCAGTAGCGGCGGCACCTTACGGTTCAGCGTCTATTCTTCCAATAACTTGGATGTACATCCGTATGTTGGGTGATCGCGGTCTGCGTGAATCAACCGAGCTTGCGATTCTAAATGCTAACTATATTGCGAAGCATCTTGAAAACCATTACTCAATTCTCTATCGCGGAACCAATGGCTTCGTCGCCCACGAATGTATTATCGATGTTCGTCCTCTGAAAGAGGTATCGAATATTACCGAAGAGGACATTGCTAAACGTCTGATGGATTATGGTTTCCACGCGCCAACCATGTCCTTCCCTGTGCCAGGCACGCTCATGGTAGAACCGACTGAGTCGGAATCGATACAAGAGCTTGATCGATTCATTGAAGCGATGATTAAGATTCGTGAAGAGATTGCGTCGGTTGAGCGTGGTGAGGTTGCTGCTGAGGATTCTGTTCTTAGACATGCACCACACACTTTAGAAGATCTTGTGGAAGCGGAGTGGACGCGTAGTTACTCAAAAGAGCAGGCGGTGTTCCCAGTCGGTGCGGTTCGTCAAGCGAAGTTCTGGCCAACGGTTAACCGTATCGATAACGTGTATGGTGATCGCAACTTCGTCTGCACCTGTCCACCGGTGAGTGACTACGCAGAGTAAGCTGGTTGTTCTCAACAAAAAAGGGGTCAGACCGAAGGTCAGACCCCTTTTTTTTTGGAGCGGTCTTGAAAAGGCCGCGATTCTCAAATCGCCTCATCTTCGATAAGGCTCCCACCAAGAGCTCGCCGCATCTTCAATAGGGCACCAACACGATCACTCCACAAACAAAAAGTTTCGAATCAACTCTTTACCGCCCTCGGTTGCAAAGGACTCTGGGTGGAACTGGATGCCGTGAATTGGATACTCTTTGTGCTTCACTCCCATAATCTCGAAGGCACCGCCTTGGTGGATGCGTTCGATATTGGCTAAGTCTGCCTGTTGTAGATCACCAACTGCGGCGGTGACCTCCAAGCACTCTGGTATCGATCCAGACTCTGCAATCAATGAGTGGTAGCGCATCACTTCAAGTTGGTCAGGAATGTTTTTGAAGACACCCTCAGCGTTATGAGTGATCGGGCTGATTTTGCCGTGCATGGGCAGTGGTGCCTTCACTACCTTGCCACCGAAGCAGTGTACGATGCCCTGCATGCCTAAGCAGACACCCATTAACGGTGTCTCTTTGCCAAGGGTAGTAATGACATCAGCACACACACCAAAGTACTTAGGGTCATCCGGTGAGCCTGGGCCCGGGGAGATAATGATTCTGTCTGGATTGGCCCTTCTCACAGCGTCCACATCAACGTCATCATTACGTTTTACGATGATTTCAAAATTATCTAAGTTGCCCGCCAGTTTTTCAGCTTCAAGAATTTCACCAATGAACTGATAGAGGTTGTATGTGAACGAGTCGTAGTTATCAATGATGTAAACCTTCATGGTTGTTGAATCGTTCACGCCTGCTCCTCCACCATAAATTGATCCAGTACTTTTTTTGTCCCTGCAAACTTGCGACGAATCTCTTCGTACTCATCTTCCGGATTGGAGTCGTAGACATTGCCACCACAGGTCTGCACATAGGCCTGTTCACCGTTGGCAAACACCGTGCGAATGGGAATGGCAAAGGTGCAATCACCATTAAAGGAGAAGTGACCCACTGCACCGCCATAAGGACCACGCCCATCGGCCTCCAACTCATCAATGATCGTCATCGCCTCAATTTTGGGCGCACCTGTCAGAGTACCCGCTGGGAAGTTGCTGGCTAATGCAGAGAACATATCGTGTTCGTCAGAGATGATGCCGACAATCTCACTGGAGATGTGTTGAACGTGGCTGAAACGTTTGATATCCATCAGGTTACGAACTTTAACGGTACCAAAACGCGCTACCCGTCCTATGTCGTTTCGGTGTAGATCAACGATCATATTGTGTTCGGCAATCTCTTTAGGGTCGTTCAGAAGGGCACGTGCTAACTGCTGATCTTCAACAGCATCAGCGCCACGTTTTGTCGTGCCGGCCAGTGGGAAGGTCTCCATCTCACCTTGACGAAGGCGGAAGAGCAGTTCAGGACTGGCGCCAATCAACTTCTGCTCACCAAATTTGACGTAGTACATCTGTGGGGATGGATTTACTTCGCGTAACTGCTCGTAGATATTGATGGTGTCACCTTCAAGACGAAAGCGCTTTTTAAAGCCCACTTCGGTCTGAAAAATTTTACCTTCAATGATGTCCTGTTTAACCTGCATCACAGCATCTGCATGATCTTGTTGAGTCATGGTGTCGCCAAGGTTATAGATCTTCAGTGGCCCATTGGTAGGGCAGTCAGAAGCGAGAATTTCATCAACCAGTTCAATACGGCTATCGGTGTAGTAGAAGTAGAAAACTTCACCGGTCATTTTATCCAGAATCAAACCGTCCTTGAAAACACCAAATCGAAAGATGTCGAACATCTCGCTGTGTTGCAGATCTAAAGATGGCTCAAAGTAGTTCATACAGTCGTAACCGATGTAGCCGGTTAGACCACCCGCATACTTTCGCGAGATGATATTTTGCGGAACGATCTCACGCAAAAGGTAGTAGGGATTTTCGCTAGCGTAAGATTCGCGTTTACCTTGGCGATCCTCTATATGTAAGTAACCTTCGTCGGCCCACAGAATCTGCTCAGGATCAAAACCGATGATTGAGTGGCGTGAGATATAGCTCTCTTCCCCTAAAGATTCGAGCATGACACAGTTATCAAACCGCTTTTCGATCTTTTTAAAGAGTTGGAAAAAGTCGATGTCGGCCGCCATTTTGACGTATTGAGGTTTACGGGGAAGCTCAATTTTGGCCGGTTTTCGGTTAATCATTCGTTACCTTCTTTGGCTTTTAAAGCGCGCGAGCCGCGCGTCACAGTCGCAATACCTACACCTAGCTGTTTCGCAATTTCACGTTGGGGTACACCATCCTCTAGTAGTTGGAAGATCTGTAATCGTTTACTGATCTCTGTGACCTCACTGGGTGTTAATAGTTCCTGTAGTTCAACGGAAAGTGCCTCTTCGCTTTGACAAGAGAAGAGGTGAGCAATGAGTTGGTCAAAATGCGTAGATGTATTCATGTACTAGTACAATAGCACATCGCTTTTCCAGTGAACAGCGCTTTTTAGGATTGTCTGAAACGCCCGAGAGGATTAAACTGACGCCTCTTTTTTGAACTACTGGAGTGACTTCCCGATGGGTCGTGCGTATCAAAACCGAAAAGCCTCTATTGCTAAAACTTCTGACCAGAATGCAAAGGTCTACAGTCGTTACAGCCGTGAAATTTACATGAGTGCCAAATCCGGTGGGGCGGATCCAAATGCCAACTTGACCCTACGCAGCTTGCTTGATCGTGCTAAAAAAGATCAGGTACCTGCACACGTTATCGATAAAGCGATCGACAAAGCGCAAGGCGGTGGCGGTGAAGACTTCGCACCGGCTCGCTATGAAGGTTATGGCCCAGGTGGCTCTATGGCCATCATCGAGTGTCTAACCGATAACCCGAACCGTACCTTTGGTGATGTTCGTCAAGCTTTTACAAAGACTAAGTGTAAGATCGGTAACCAAGGCGCGGTTGCCCACATGTTTGAACACGCAGCTGTTTTTGTATTCAAACATGACGATGAAGACGCAGTGCTTGAGGCTTTGATGGAAGCCGACGTTGATGTAACCGATCTAGAGAACGAAGAGGGCATGCTAACCGCCTTTGCTGCGCCTACTGACTACTTCAAAGCGAAAACGGCTCTTACAGAGATGGGTATTACCGATCTTGAAGTTGAAGAGATTCAATGGGTGCCGAACAGCTATACAGAGATCAGCGAAGAAGATCAGGTACTGTTTGATAAGTTTTTAGGCATGTTGGAAGGTCTTGATGATGTTCAGCATGTTTA
>CATEEE010000115.1 GCA_949499045.1 Marinobacterium sp. xm-d-530
ACATTGAGGCGAGCGTTAAAACCGTTGAAGCACGTAAAATAGCATTAGAGTCGCGTGAAAAAGCACTCGAAGCGACGTCGCAAGGCTTTGAAGTTGGCACACGCAACATTGTGGATGTGCTTAATGCTGAAACCGCACTGTATGCCGCTAAAACGGATTACGCAGAAGCCCGCATCGATCACATATCGCTAGTCACAGAAATGAAATCTACTCTAGGTACACTTAGCCCTGCAGACATTGAGTCTCTTGATAGCTGGCTAGAAGGTTAAGTGTATGAATGGTGCTGTCCGCCAGTACCTAATTATTACGGGTAATTACTGGGCGTTCACCCTAACGGATGGCGCCCTTCGTATGTTGGTGGTGCTCTACTTCCACCAACTCGGCTACTCTCCTCTTCAGATCGCATTTCTATTCCTCTTTTACGAACTCTTTGGTGTCGTTACAAACCTTGTTGGTGGCTGGCTGGGTGCTCGAATTGGCCTTAACAGGACCATGAATATAGGGCTCGCATTACAGATTGTCGCGCTTAGTATGCTGGCACTCCCCTCAGCTTATCTCACTATTCCATGGGTCATGGCTGCCCAAGCGCTTTCGGGCATTGCCAAAGATCTGAATAAGATGAGTGCAAAAAGTGCCATTAAGCAGTTGGTTCCGGAAAATGCAGACAGCGCTCTGTTTAAATGGGTCGCCCTTTTGACCGGCTCTAAAAACACATTAAAAGGTGTGGGATTCTTTCTGGGGGGTGCTTTACTGGCCTGGCTTGGCTTCCAGGGGGCTGTAACAGCCATGGCAGCTGCTCTATTGATTGTCTGGGTCAGTTCGCTGCTACTGCTCAAAAAAGAGTTAGGCAAAGCGAGCTACAAACCTAAGTTCAGAGAGATATTCTCTAAAAATGATGCGGTTAATAGACTATCCGCGGCCCGATTTTTTTTGTTTGGGGCACGTGATATCTGGTTTGTCATCGCTCTACCCGTTTTTCTTTCTGAAACTTTAAGCTGGGGTGAAGAGTCGACCGGTGCCTTTATGGCGCTTTGGATTATAGGTTACGGCATCATCCAAGCCTCATCCCCAAAATTGCTTAACAACAAACACCACTCCCCCGGTCGAAATCGAGCCGTAACATTGGCCTCTTTGTTGACCATAGTCCCTGCAACTATTGCAACGCTGCTTTACCTAGATGCTGAACCAACGTGGGTGATTATGATTGGGCTTGCTCTTTTTGCACTAATCTTTGCGCTCAACTCAGCCGTTCATAGCTATTTAATAGTTAGCTATGCCAAAGCGGATGGCGTCTCACTAGACGTAGGGTTTTATTACATGGCAAATGCCATGGGACGCTTGATCGGCACGCTTCTATCAGGGGCTCTGTTTCAGTGGGCTGGATTGGGGGTTGCGGGTCTGGTTAGCTGTCTCGTTGGATCAGCCGCCATGATTTTGATGACAGCTGTACTAAGCCGGAAACTACCGTCTTAAGCGATTAGTATTAATGAAGCGTGGGCGTCTCTTCATCATCAACAAACAGCGGCTGTCCTTCTGAGTCCATACCAATTGCACCCTTTTCAATGGCATGGTCGACCATCTGAGCCACCATCATCTCTGTGAGGTGGGCACTAAGAATCATGCCGGCAGGTGGATCTTGGTTGAACATTTCTGGATCTACCAAGCCATCGTTTCGAAGCCCTAACATTAGAGGGTTTTCAGCTAAAAGAGGAGCCAAATCATCCGGAGCAAAGATCGCATAGTCAGATGCGATTTTAAGACTGAGCTGATAAGCATCCATCGTCTCACTGCTAAGCGCACTCTCGAAAGCCGTTTCAGCAGCGGCAAACAGATCCGACAACTGACTTCGACCGCTTTGTGGTACGAACTCTTTAGGCGTTTTTGTGTAATCGACACCTAAAACAGGTTTGCATAGGTCGAGTTCGTGCGCATCAACTAACAGATCGCCATGCTCATCCCGCGCTAACCATTCATGCTTAGTTGCCACCATCATTAAGCCATCCATACCGGCCGCCACAAGATTGGCACTGATGATCGCCCCGATGGTCGGATTTGCACCCTCCTCTTCACTCTCGATCAGATCTCCGGCACGTGACGCCAACAGACGTGGCGCTGACAGAATCAACTCAACCAACTCGTCAGCCGGCAAAGCTAAGCGCCTATGGGCGAGCTGGTGAGCTGTTTTAAAAGGGTAACTGTGACCATTTGCCTCCATCTCTTTGAGATAGGCTACACGAAGGTCATCGAGAAGTTCCGTCAGCTTATCACTCATATCAGTGCAGGTTGATACCAATGGGTTTTATGTCTGATTTAACGAGATCGAATTCAGACCTGAGCTGGGACAAAGGAGATAAACCAAAATCACGTGGGCAGGCAGGTAACTCGTACCAATCAAGCGCCCATATTCGCACCATGATCTCGTACTCACCGATAAGCGCATCAAGCAAGATCATGACACCCTCAACTCGTGGATCCATATCAAGTACGGTAGGCGCATCTTCCATGTATACAGCCAGCTCTAGCTTGCCATTGATGGTACGCAGTGAATACCAGTAATCGTTGATCTCACAGAGTTCACCACCTAGATCGACCGTACGCGGAACAGGGTCATGACGCTCATTAAAAGCGCGCACCTGGAAGCCATTAAGTTTAGGCGCGGCACCGACCAGGGTCAGCACACTGTGAATGGATTCGGGATAGCCATCACAACCAAATACCAACTGAACGGGACCATCATCTTGGTTACGCTCAAAATGGAAGGTTAAGTTCGAGTCGATCTCTTTTAGTGTGGGTCGGTAATCCATAAGCACACGCTCACCTTGCTCAGCGAGCTGCTCAAGCGTGGCGTGTTGGAGGGCATCCAGGGTAATCACAAGATCATCCCAAAAGGCTTTTATGCTATCGACTTGTTCTTGCATATTAAGTGCGTGGCAAGGTCACACCGGTTTGACCCTGGTATTTACCACCACGATCTCCGTAGGAGACCTCACAAACTTCATCACCACCAATAAAGAGCATCTGTGCAACACCCTCGTTAGCATAAATCTTAGCAGGTAGCGGTGTGGTATTAGAGAACTCGAGCGTTACGTGACCTTCCCACTCAGGCTCAAGCGGAGTGACGTTAACAATGATGCCACAACGAGCGTAGGTACTTTTACCCAAGCAGATAGTCAGAACATCACGCGGTATCTTGAAGTATTCAACGGTGCGAGCCAATGCGAATGAGTTCGGTGGGATGATACAGACATCCGACTTCACATTGACGAAACTCTCATTGTTGAAGTCTTTAGGGTCGACAACCGATGAGTTGATGTTTGTGAAGATTTTAAACTCATCAGCACAACGAACATCGTAGCCATAGCTAGATGTACCGTAAGAGACGATTTTTTCGCCATTCACTTCACGCACCTGACCCGGCTCGAACGGTTCAATCATCTGTTGCTGTTCCGCCATGCGACGAATCCACTTATCGGCTTTGATACCCATTACTTATCACCTAAAAAGAAAACCGCGAAATAATAGCAAAAAAGGCTCTAAAAATAGAGCCTTTTCTTTACTCATCAATCATCCATGATGTTGATGAAAGGAACCTCGGCCTGGGTTTGATTTGCCACCACTTCACTGACAGTGACAGCGACCGTTTTATAGAGGCTGGCATACTCAGATTCAGGCTCAGCAATAACAATGGGTGTACCAGAGTCAGCTTGCACGCGAATCGGCATTGCCAAAGGTAACTGGCCTAGCAGTGTCGTTTGATATTGATCTGCCATCTTGTTACCACCACCTTCACCAAAAATGGGGTCAACATGACCGCAGTTTGAACAGATATGCATGCTCATGTTCTCAATAATGCCTAGCACAGGAATATCGACCTTACGGAACATCTCTATACCCTTCTTAGCATCAAGCAGCGCAATGTCTTGAGGCGTGGTCACTACGATGGCACCGTCGACCGGTACCTTTTGTGATAGCGTCAATTGGATATCACCAGTACCTGGCGGCATATCGATTAGAAGTAGATCTAAATCATCCCACTGCGTTTGCATCAAAAGTTGCTGAAGGGCACTGCTAACCATAGGACCGCGCCACACCATAGGTGTGTCCTCATCAATCAGATAACTGATGGACATCGTTTGGATGCCGTGCGCGACGACAGGGATAAAGTATTTATCCTCGGCCGTTTTAGGGCGAGTCCCAGCTGGAACTCCAAACATCATTGCTTGACTGGGACCATAAATATCAGCATCTAACACACCGATACGAAGTCCTTGAGCTGACAAGGCTGCTGCCAAATTTGCCGTGACCGTCGATTTACCGACACCACCTTTACCTGATGAGATCGCAACAATTTTTTTTACACCAGCAAGATTTTCAAGTTTTTGAGACACGACATCACCCAAATATAATAACCAAGTAATTTAGTAGGATTATTTCAAAAAGAGGATCAATTAACTAGACCTTCTTGGTCAGGTATACGCCACATTCAACATGATGGGTGTATGGAAACTGATCAAAGAGTGCAAAACGTTGTACGTCATGAGTTTGAGAGAGTATCTCTAGATTCTCTTTTAGTGTTTCAGGATTACATGAAATGTAGACAATCGCTGGGTAAGTTTGAACCTGCTTGACGGTTTCATCGTCTAGCCCTGCGCGAGGCGGATCAACCAGCACGGTTTGAAAGTCAAAGCTGGCAAGATCTAAACCTTCTGTTCTTCGGGAGGTTCTAGTGCCCTGAAGTACTTCAGTAAACTCTTCCGATGAGAGGCGCAATATAGAGACATTCTCAACCCCGTTTACCTCAATGTTGAACTGCGCACTGCGCACAGACTCTTTTGATATTTCAGTACCGACGACACGGTCAAAATTCTGCGCCAGTGGCAGACTGAAGTTACCGTTGCCGCAGTAAAACTCAACCAAGTCACCTCTAGCATCCTGAGTCGAATCCAGTGCCCACTCAATCATCTGTTCACACACCTTTGCATTAGGTTGTGTGAAACTGTTTTCAGTCTGTTTATAAGTATAGGGCTGACCATTAATATGGATGGTTTCAATGACAAAATCACGATCCAGCACAATCTTGTTTTTACGTGAACGTCCAACGATATCGATTCCGAACTCTTCTCGTAGTGGCCTTGCTGCTTCAGTCCACTCTTCACCGATCGCACGGTGGTAAAGCATACTGACCAAAAGCTCCCCTTTTAAAGTCGCAAGGAAATCAATTTGAAATAGGCGTTTGCGCAGTTCAACCTCACCCTTTAAACGCTCAAGAAAATCAAACATCATTGATTCGATGCGGGTGTCGACCATTTTGCAGGCACTCAGTTTTACCGGCTTGCGCTTATCACCCGGTTCAAACATGACATAGTCGATCTCATCACCATCATGCCAAACCCGAAACTCTGCCCGCATACGATAGTTCTCAGGCGGCGATCGAAACAGCTCCAGCTCAGGAAGATCAAACTGAGAGAAGAGCTGCTGCATTGAGTGGGCTTTTTCAGCGAGCTGACTTTCGTATTGTGCAGGATCAATGACCGGTAAAGATGACATGCAATGGGTGCCTTTAAACGTCTAAAAAGAGAGATTGGAGCGCAGTGTACCAGTGCGATGAGAAGTGACCAAACCTGAGACCTTTAATCAATCGGTGTAAACGCGTAAAATCGACCCTCAATTTTTTCGTAGTAGATAGTGATTAACCTAGATGACCGATTCTAATCGCAAGATTCTTGTAACCAGCGCCCTACCTTACGCTAATGGCCCTATTCACCTAGGACACCTAGTTGAATACATCCAAACTGATATTTGGGTGCGCTTCCAAAAGCAGCGTGGACATCAGTGTACCTATGTCTGTGCAGATGATGCACATGGCACTCCAATCATGCTCAAAGCGGATCAGATGGGCATTACACCGCAAGAGCTCATCGACAAAGTCAGTGAAGAGCACCAACGTGACTTCTCTGGTTTTTTGGTGAACTTTGATAACTACTACTCTACTCACTCGGACGAGAACAAACAGTTTGCTGAGCTGATCTACACTCGTCTACGAGATAAAGGCCACATCGCTCGTCGCACCATCACTCAGGCTTACGACCCTGAAAAAGAGATGTTTCTACCAGACCGCTTCATCAAAGGTGACTGTCCAAAATGTGGTGCAGAAGACCAGTACGGCGACTCTTGTGAAAAGTGTGGTGCGACTTATGCACCCACTGAACTTAAAAACGCCTACTCCGCTGTATCGGGCGCAAAACCAATAGAGAAAGAGTCTGAGCACTACTTCTTTAAATTGGAAGATTTCGAATCTTTCCTCCAAGGCTGGGTCGATACGCACGTTCAGGATCAGATGAAACACAAACTGAACGAGTGGTTCGAGTCAGGACTTCAACAGTGGGATATCTCACGAGACGCACCTTACTGGGGATTTGAAATTCCCGATGCCCCAGGCAAATACTTCTACGTTTGGTTAGATGCACCCATTGGCTACATGGCTAGCTTTAAAAACTGGGCCGATAAAAACGGTGTCGATTTCGATGAGTACTGGTCAAAAGATAGCACCGCAGAGCTCTATCACTTTATCGGTAAAGACATCGCCTACTTCCACACCCTATTTTGGCCGGCCGAACTGCACGGCGCTGGATTTAGAACACCAACAGGCGTTTTCTGCCACGGCTTCCTTACCGTCGATGGACAGAAGATGTCCAAGTCTCGTGGCACCTTTATTATGGCCGAGACCTACCTGAAACACCTACGACCAGAGTACCTTCGCTACTACTTTGCAGCGAAATTGGGATCGGGAATCGATGACATTGATTTAAGCCTAGAAGACTTCCGCCTGCGCGTTAACGCCGACCTGGTCAACAAGGTCATCAACATCGCTAGCCGCTGTGCAGGGTTTATTACTAAGAAGTTTGATGGCCAACTGGATAGCGCTCTAGCTGAACCCGAACTCTATAGTGATGCTGTAACCGCTGGTGAAGCGATCGCAAATGCCTATGAAAAACGCGAATACGCTAAAGCGATGCGCGAAATCATGGCATTGGCAGACAGAGCCAACCAATACATTGATGCAGCAGAACCCTGGGTGTTGGCGAAGCAGGAAGGAAAAGAGGCAGAAGTACAGGCTTGCTGTACTATGGGCATTAACCTATTCCGCGTGATCATCAGCTACCTCACTCCGGTTCTTCCAGAAGTATCTGAACAGGCTAAGAGCTTCCTCAATATTGATAGCTTTGCGTGGGATGAGATCAAAACCCCGCTGCTTGATCATAAGATCAATAAGTTTAAGCCGCTGATGCAGCGTGTAGAGCCTGAAAAGATCGAAGCGGTCATCGAGGACTCAAAACAGAATCTTCAAGCCGCTGCGCCCGTTAAAAAAGCTGAGCCTAGCAAAGAGCCTATTGCTGAGACCATCGAGTTTCCAGACTTTGCTAAAGTAGATCTCCGTGTCGCTCGCATTGCCAAAGCAGAGCATGTCGAAGGGGCAGATAAACTTTTACGATTGACCTTGGACCTAGGCGATGAAACTCGAAATGTCTTTGCAGGCATTAAATCAGCCTACGCCCCAGAAGATCTTGAGGGCAAACTGACCGTTATGGTGGCCAACCTAGCACCACGTAAGATGAAGTTTGGTATGTCCGAGGGAATGGTACTTGCAGCTGGTCCAGGCGGAAAGGATCTTTGGATATTAGAACCTCATGCTGGCGCTCAGCCAGGCATGCGCATCATGTAAGCTAGGTTTTTACATCCATAGTTAGATTTGTCCATTGGTAAACATAACATTCGCAAACATAAATAGGAGCTTCGGCTCCTTTTTTATTGCCCCTTATAGTGTTCCCCCTTTTTCTACAATAATGGAATTAAGCTAAATCTTAAGCATCCTGAAAAATTTTAATAATCCGTATAAGTTAATTCAGTTTGGTTATTAACAACTTTCATAGTAGATTATAAAGATTAGTTTTAGGTTAATTCTATTAAGTTATGAATAAACCGCATTATATAGGTTTAGCTTCTAAGTTGAGCCAGGGTTATCAACAGCCATCCTCGGGTGGATACTATAAGAGAGGTGAAATCGATGAGAATCGGTGTACCCCGCGAGAACGAAGAAGGCGAAAAACGCGTCGCCCTCACTCCAGACGTTGCAGTTAAAATGCACAAACTGGGTTTCGACATCTCGATGGAAAGCGGTGCTGGCGCAGATGCTAGCTATGCGGACGAAGAGTATGAGAAAGCTGGTGTAGAGATCATTAAAGATCCTAAAGAGCTATGGGGTAATTCAGACATTATCCTGAAAGTTCGCCCACCTAAAGCCCACCCTGAACTTGGTTTCAATGGCATTGAGTTGATGAAGAAGGATCAAACCATCATCAGCTTCCTATACCCAGCAATGAACCCTGAGATGCTCAAAGAGATGGCGGATCATGGTATCAATGCACTGGCTATGGACTCTGTGCCACGTATTTCACGTGCACAGAAGATGGACGCCCTATCATCAATGGCCAACATCGCAGGTTACCGTGCAGTTGTTGAAGCGGCCCAGCATTTCGGCCGATTCTTCACTGGCCAAATTACCGCAGCTGGTCGTATCAACCCAGCTAAAGTACTGGTCATTGGTGCCGGTGTTGCCGGTCTTGCCGCTATCGGTGCTGCGAAAGGCATGGGTGCAATTGTTCGCGCCTTTGATACTCGCCCTGAGGTTAAAGAACAAGTTGAGTCGATGGATGCTGAATTCCTGATGCTCGAATTTGAAGATGACGAAGATGGTAGTGGTTCAGGCGGTTACGCTAAGACCATGAGCCCTGAGTTTATCAAAGCTGAGATGGATCTATTCGCTGCACAGGCGGCTGAAGTAGATATCATCATCACAACAGCACTGATTCCTGGCAAAGAGGCACCTGAGCTTATCACTGAGCGTATGGTTGCCAACATGAAACCTGGCTCTGTCATTGTTGACCTTGCAGCAGAAGCTGGCGGTAACTGTAAGCTGACTGTTGCTAACGAAGTGGTGAAAAAACACGATGTGACTATCATCGGCTACACCAACCTACCGAGTCGCCTAGCTGCACAGTCGTCTCAGCTTTATGCAACCAACATGCTGAACCTGTTGACTGAGCTTTGCCCAGAGAAAAACGGCGAAATCGACATCAACATGGAAGACGAAGTGATTCGTGGGGCGACGGTTGTCAAAGAGGGCAACATCACTTGGCCACCACCAGCACCCCGTATTTCACTGGCACCAAAAGAGGACGTCGGTCTTAAAGCGAAGCAAGAGCTTGAGCCAAAAGTAGAGAAGCCTGCTCATCCACTGGCTTTCCTAATCCCTCTATTGATCGCCGGTGGCGCTCTATTTGGATTGGGATCTGTTGCTCCGCCTGAGTTTATAGGACACCTGACCGTATTCGTATTGTCATGTTTTATTGGATACATGGTTATCTGGGGTGTATCTCACTCACTGCACACACCACTGATGTCTGTCACCAACGCGATCAGTTCCATCATTGTGATTGGTGCTGTAATTCAGATATCTAGTGACAGTCCAGTCGTGATGGCCCTTGCGGGACTGGCCGTGTTCATTACCAGCATCAACATTGTGGGCGGTTTTGCCGTAACACAACGCATGCTTCGCATGTTTAGGAAGTAAGGAGATAATCGATGACTTCAGGAATTATTACAGCTTCCTACATTGCAGCCAGCGCCCTATTCATTATGGCACTGGGTGGTCTTGCACATCAGGAGTCTGCTCGTCGCGGTAACTTCTACGGCATGCTGGGTATGGCTATTGCTGTCGGGGTAACCATTGTTGGCCTAGTCTCTAACAACTACGGACTTCTGGTCGGCGGTATTGTGGTGGGTGGCATTATTGGCTACATCCTTGCTCAACGTGTAGAGATGACCTCTATGCCAGAGCTTGTAGCGATTCTGCACAGCCTTGTGGGCCTAGCAGCCGTCTTTGTCGGTTGGGCTAATGCGCTTGAACACGCACCTCTAACCGGTGTTGCTCAGTCAATCCACGCGGTGGAAACCTACCTAGGCATTCTGATCGGTGCGATGACCTTCTCTGGTTCCGTTATGGCTTACTTGAAGCTAAGCGGAAAAATCGGCGGTCGCCCTCTTCAGCTTCCAGGTCGACACCTTTTCAATATCGCACTCGGCGTAATCGCTTTTTACTTCATGATTCAGTACATGGATACAGCAGCGACTGGCGGTGTATTTGAATTGACTGTTATGACCATCATCGCATTGGTGTTCGGTGTTCACATGGTGGCAGCGATCGGCGGTGCGGATATGCCTGTTGTTGTCTCAATGCTGAACAGCTACTCAGGTTGGGCTGCCGCAGCGATGGGCTTCATGCTAGGTAACGACCTACTTATTGTCGTTGGCGCACTCGTAGGTTCAAGTGGTGCAATCCTCTCTTACATCATGTGTAAGGCGATGAACCGTAAGTTCCTAAACGTCATCTTTGGCGGCATTGGCCAGAAAGCTTCAAGCGGTGGCTCAGCAGGACCTGCTGGTAGTGCTGAAGACATTCGTTCGGTTGAATCGGATGAAGCGGCAGACATGCTTCTTAACGCTAAAGAGGTCATGATCCTTCCAGGTTACGGTATGGCAGTTGCTCAGGCTCAACACACTGTATTCGAGATCACTAAGAAACTGCGCGACAAAGGCATCAACGTTCGCTTTGGTATTCACCCTGTAGCGGGTCGTATGCCGGGTCACATGAACGTACTGCTAGCGGAAGCTAAAGTACCTTATGACATCGTTTATGAGATGGAAGAGATCAACGAAGATTTCCCAAATGTCGATGTATCTATCGTTATCGGCGCTAACGACATCGTTAACCCCGCTGCACAAGAAGTACCAGACAGCCCGATTGCAGGCATGCCTGTTCTTGAGCCTTGGAACGGTAAGCAGACGATTGTTATGAAGCGTTCTATGGGTACTGGTTATGCGGGTGTCGACAACCCACTCTTCTACAAAGAGAACACACGCATGCTATTTGGTGATGCTAAAGAGCGTTTGGATCAGATTCTTAAAGCGATTAGCTAATCAGAAGTTAATACTTAAACGGCACCCTAGGGTGCCGTTTTTTTATGAGTAGTCATTATCAGGAAGGCTGATATCGACCAACAAAGGCTCAACCTTTTCGCCCTGCAAACCAATCATTTCATCATAATAGGATTGATGCTCTAGCACAGCCCTTTGAACAGAGAACCCTTTGAATGGAATCTTGGCTGCCAGTTGAGATCGAAACACCTGGGGACGGCCTGTGTCATCAACCAGCGTTGATTGCCCACTGTCTGTGGTGACTTGTACCAGATAGTGTTCGCATTCAAATGACTTTAATCGCAGTTCAGAGATGACCGGTCGCTCGAGTTTGAGCTGCTCGATAGTAACTTTCATATCGCTTCCTTAAATCTAGTTTTCAGGTTACGGTGGCTATACTGATTCAGACCAAACCTAAGCACTGAGACTAGACCCTGTGAACCCTATTTCTTTTATTGCCGTCGTCATTCTTATCTTATTGATACTCAGCTGGGTAAGATCTAAACCCAAAGAGCATCGACGCAGAGCTTGGCTTCAAGCCGGGTTGATCACCTTAGCGCTGGTCATGCTCTTTTTAGCCATTACCGGAAGAATGCATTGGCTAGGTGCCCTAATTGCCGGTCTACTTCCGTTTGTCAAAAGTGCTTTCCCCTGGCTATTACGCCTAATCCCATTTCTAAAGACTCGACGTCAGCAAAAGCAGAACAGTCCGAAACCCTCGGGAAACCTCAGCAAGGAAGAGGCCTATGACATACTGGGTCTTAAAAAGGGAGCCTCAAAAGATGAGATTCTTGCCGCACACAAGCGATTAATGCAAAAAGCACACCCCGATCGTGGTGGGAGCGACTGGCTTGCTGCTCGCATTAACTCTGCCAAAGAGACGCTTCTGAAGGACTGAATGACTTTGAAACTCGTTGATATTATCCGTTACCCAATCAAATCGGGACAAGCCGTTCACTTAGATCAAGCCAATATTGAAACAAAAGGGGTAGTGGGCGATCGTCGATTCATGCTCGCTGAGGAGGATGGACGATTTATAACGGCTAGAAAGGACCCTATTCTACTGGATGTAAACATTGAATCGGACGGCCATCAAATCACGCTGCTGTATAAAAACGACATCATATCTAGGGGTGACTTCAGTTCAACAGAGAGAATCAGCGTCACTGTTTGGAGTCGAGTCACCTCAGTCCAAACAATCCGGCTCAATAACTCGGCACTGGATTCATTGTTCAACCGTAAAGTCTATTTGGTATTTAACGATATTCTAGCTGAAGATCTGGCAGAGAAACGTTACGACTGGGGCCCTATATTAAGCGATGGTTACCCTATTCTACTGTCCAATACGGCTTCACTTGACGCTCTTAACCACGCCTCAGGTGGGGTGTTTGAAATGGCTCGATTTAGGCCCAACCTAGTCATCGATAGCACAACCCCTTGGATAGAAGATAGCTGGAGTCGATTTCAAATAGGTGACGCTATTTTTGAACGAAGAAAGCCCTGTGAGCGGTGTGTCTTAGTGACACGTGACCCAATCACCGGTTTAAAAGATAGTCATCAGGAACCTCTTCGCACACTGCACGCAATTCACTCCGGACCGAACGGAGAGATCAATTTTGGCCAAAACATTAGCGTGATTCAGTGTGGAAAGGTCTCTCTAGGCGATGCCGTCACTCTTCTCGATTAGTTGTGCCACCCTATTCCTCAGAGCCTTGAGTTGTTGCTTGTTCAGGTTTG
>CATEEE010000116.1 GCA_949499045.1 Marinobacterium sp. xm-d-530
GGCTACTTTGAGTTCCAAGAAGCCTTTGCGAAGTACTTCAAGAACCCAGCTGGCCACAACATGATGCCATCACCCGATGAGACAGCGGCTTACTTCCGTGAGCGTAAGATCGCATCGGTTATCTTCCCAGTCGACGCTGAGCGTAACACCGGCTTTAAGCGTTACGAAAACGAAGAGGTGGCACGCATCTGTGCCGAGAACGATGACATCCTCATCCCGTTCGCTTCAATCGACCCTGCCAAGGGCCGTTTAGGTGCTCGCGAAGCGCGTCGTTTAGTGCGTGAATTTGGTGTAAAAGGCTTTAAGTTCCACCCTACAATGCAGGGTTTCTACCCGAACGATCGTTCAGCGTACGTTCTTTACGAAGCGATCGCTGAAGAGGGTGCTATCGCCCTATTCCACACAGGCCAAACGGGCGTGGGTGCAGGTGCACCCGGTGGTATGAACATGCGTCTTAAGTACTCACAGCCGATCTACCTTGACGACGTTGCTGCAGACTTCCCAGACATGACCATCGTCATGGCGCACCCAGCCTTCCCATGGCAGGAAGAGCAGCTGTCAATATTGACGCACAAACCAAACGTCTACATGGATCTGTCAGGTTGGTCACCGAAGTACTTCTCGCCAATCTTGCTGCAGTACATGAACAGCATGCTGAAGAAGAAGATGCTATTCGGATCTGACTGGCCTGTGATTACACCTGATCGCTGGATTGCTGACTTTGAAAAGCTGGATGTGAAAGAAGAGGTCAAACCTCTGATCATGAAAGAGAACGCTGCACGTATTCTCGGTTTGAAATAGTCTTCCAAACCAGCTAAAAACGGGCCTCTAAGGCCCGTTTTTTATTTAGTGAATAAAACCTACATTTAAATCTGCCTATCATACTCCAACAAGAAAGCTTGAAGCTTTGGCAGCTCGATCGGTTTAGATATTACAATATCCGCGCCAGCCTCTAGCATCAGATCAGTCTCTATTCCAATGGTGGCAGCGGTCAGTCCGACGATGGGGCCTGTGTAGCCTCTCTCGCGAAGGCCTTTCACTAAGCCGTAGCCATCCAGTTCCGGCATAAAGATATCGGACATCACCAGATCAAAAGCACCTTCGGCATAGGCGTCTAGTGCCTGTTGGCCATCGCTATTAACGACTACCGTAGCGCCCTGCTTCTTAAGCATTTTGGCTGTCAGCATCTGGATAACGTTGTTATCCTCAGCCATCAACACCCGCATACCCTCCAGTGGATTTTCAATCAACACTGGGGTTTCATTATTCTGGCTGGATAGGTTAACCAACAGCTCGATGACAAATTCAGCACCACCCTGCTCTGAGGTTTCATAGCGCAGGTCTCCGCCCATGATTGTCACTATCTCTTTGCAGACAAACAGACCCAATCCGGTTCCATCAGCACTCGTGTCTCCACGTTGGTAGGCTTCAAATAACTTATCCACTTCAGTCTCAGCGATACCCCTACCGTTATCAGAAATACGAATCGTCAGCGCCTTCGTGCAATCGCCTTTTAATTCACCGCTAGCAGAGAGTTGAACTTTATTGCCTCCAGAATGGATGATGGCGTTTTTAATGAGGTTAGCGACGACCTGTCTCACCAACGAGGACTGAATGTGCACCGATTCACCCGTTAAATTCGACAAATCAGCCGTTAACTCTACCCCAGATCGGGCTGCTAAACCCGATAGGTTTGAAACCAATGACGAGAGCAACTCGTCAATCAACACATTTTTAAACTCGGCTTGCGCCATACGTTCCGGCTGGGCAACTGCGCGTAAGGTATCTATTACACCCAATAGGTGCTCAATATTGCTACCGACAAGGTGAGGATCCAGCATTTCCCCCTCTTCAAGATCATCTAGCATCATCTGCAGACTGGCCGCGGGTGTACGCAATTCATGGCCAATCACAGCATACATCTGCTTTTGCCGTTCTTGCTCTGTATGTAAATTTTGTGCGGACTCTTCTGCGAAAGCTTTAGATGCATACTCCTCAGTGATATCGAGCGATAGACCAAGAAACGAAAGTCGGCCATTGAGCTCTCTTTTTACTCGAGTCACGCGATAGTGACGAAGTTCACCACTGGGTAAATAAAATGGGTGCACGAAGGATTGCAGCTTACCTGTGGTGGAATCTGCTAACTCCTCTCTGGGCTTAAGGAAAGCCTGCCGTATCTCCTGCGTCTGATAAGCGTAAAAGAGATCAATAGGGCGCTCTTCTTTACTGGGCTCTATCCCAAGTCGTTGTGAGACTTCAGAATTACATTTAAAGGTTTTAGTTTCCGGGAAAAACTCGATCAAACCAACACCACCTGCATTCGATACAAGGTTGATTTGATCCGTTAAATTATAAGCCTCATTCAGCAAGCCGGTTTCTTTGGTAACATCCGCACTGATTCCGATAAAGCGGAGTTGATTGTCATGCTTAATGTTCACACCCGTCACGCGATAGTGGCAAAGTTGATTCTCCGGCTGGGTGATCATGGAATGAACAAAGCTGACGGCACTGCCCTCGGGCTGTTGTGAAAAAACCGAAATGATTGACTGTACTTTATACCAGCTATCGGCTGGGTATAGATGTGCATAATCACTGAGTATTACTGGCTTTTCGCTGGCTTTAAGACCGAAACGAGCGGCACCGGTTGAATCATTGAAGAGAAGACCTGTTGCATATTCGAGCTCAATGAATGCAACATTCGCTGCTTCCGATACAACCCGTTGGCGTAATTTCTCTCTATCGAGCCTTTCGCTTTGCTGCTTATAAAAACCTATTAGCGTGATGATTATTTCTAGCCCAATCGCCGTAAAACTGGTAAAGGTTATAAACTGAAGCGCCACACGCACCGGCTCTAGGTCAAACAACGACACTGCTACCACACCGACTAAGAGGTTCATGGCTGCTAAGGCTAAATAGACACCCAAGCGTGATAGCATCAGCGCAACTGTCAACGAAATAATAACGGTGTAGGTA
>CATEEE010000117.1 GCA_949499045.1 Marinobacterium sp. xm-d-530
ACCTTTTCGACACGTTTAAATAGATCAGGCTCGTTATTGGCTACCCAGCAGAGTTTGGGTGCCGTAAAGCCAGGGAAGACGATATTACCGGATATCGCTCTGAACTCTGGCATAGCATCCAGTTCAGCAGCCTCTTTATAGCTGCGAGTGTCGTTCCAAAGAATACAGGGACGAAGCACTTTGCCTTCTGAATCCAGCAGTGTGGCGCCATGCATCTGGCCAGAAAATGAGATGGCGCGTGTTGCAGCAAGTGCTTCTGGGTAACGGCTTTTTAGCTTCGCAATAGCTTCATCACAGGCGGCAATCCAGTCAGTAGGATCCTGTTCGGACCAACCTGGGTAAGGTCTTGAGACGGTGATTGACGCTGTTTCGCTGCCCACAATCTGCTGTGATTCATCCATTAACAGCGCTTTAACTCCAGAGGTTCCCAGGTCGAGTCCTAAATACATTTCAACTACCTATTATTTTTATTCCAAAAAATACTTTGGTTATATCCAGCGTCGCAACTTTGCATTATTTGACGCATTTATAAACTATATTGCACCGGTTAACGCATATGCGAAATAGAGTTGCAATAAAATACAATCATTGAGTTTTTTTGTATAAGTGTTTGAAAAAATCTAATGCTACTCTGTTGCTCAGATGCTAAAGGTTATATTCGAATTTGCGAATAAAAGTACATTTAGTTTCAAAACAAGAAAAAAATCGACAGGAGTATGTCATGAAAGTAAAAATGCTCTCGGCTGCCGTTGCAGGTGCCGTAATGCTATCAACTCAGGCCTTTGCTGGTTCACACGGCGGCACTGAGCTAGTAATCGCTACTGTAAATAACGGTCATATGATCGAGATGCAGAAGCTATCGCCTAAGTTCGAAGAAGAGACTGGTATCAAAGTTAAGTGGGTAACACTTGAAGAGGGTGTCCTACGTCAACGTGTTACTACTGACATCGCAACCAAAGGTGGTCAGTTCGACATCATGACTATCGGTATGTATGAAGCACCTATCTGGGGTGAGAAAGGTTGGCTAGAACCACTTAACTTCTCTGCTGATTACAACGTAGACGATATCCTTCCAGCTATGCGTGGTGGTCTTTCTCACGAAGGTAACCTATATGCAGCACCTTTCTACGGTGAGTCTTCTATGGTTATGTACCGTAAAGATCTAACTGACGCTGCAGGCATTACGCTTCCATACAACCCTACTTGGGCTGATATGGAACAGGCAATCGCTGCAATGCACGATGAAGAGAACGGCGTTTACGGCGTATGTCTTCGTGGTAAGCCAGGTTGGGGTGACAACGGTGCGTTCCTAACAACGCTTGCTAATACCTTTGGTGCACGTTGGTTCGACGAGAACTGGAAGCCACAGCTAGACTCTGCTGAGTGGAATGCTGCAATGACTTTTTACGTTGATCTAATGAACAAGTACGCGCCTCCAGGTTCTTCTGCTAACAGCTTCAACGAAATCCTAGCGTTAATCAACGAAGGTAAGTGTGGTGCATGGATCGATGCGACTATCGCAGCGTCTTTCGTATCTGACCCTTCACAGTCTAAAGTGGCTGATAAGATCGCTTATGCACAAGCTCCAACACAGAAAACTGCACGCGGTGCAAACTGGCTATGGGCTTGGGCTCTAGGTATTCCAGCTTCTTCTGAGAAGAAAGAAGCAGCGATGAAGTTCCTGGAGTGGTCTACCTCTGCTGACTACATCAACCTAGTGGGTGAAACTAATGGTTGGGGTCGCGTACCTACTGGTACTCGTGCATCTACTTACGCTAACGAGAAATTCCTAGCAGCTGCTAACTTCGCAAGCGCAGAGATGGACGCTATCAAGAGCGCTAATCCATACGACTCTACTTTCGAGAAAACTCCATACACTGGCGTACAGTTCGCAGCGATTCCTGAATTCCAGGCAATCGGTACAGCGTTCGGTCAGCAGATGGCAGCGGCTCTTGCAGGTGATAAGAGCGTAGAAGAAGCGCTTGAAGCAGCACAGAAAGCTGCTGATCGCGAAATGCGTAAAGCACGTTACTACTGAGAAGTAGCCGGGTGAGGGTAACCTCACCCAACAGTATAAACCCCTGGTATAGCAATATACCCGGGGTCTTTTCCTCTGATTAAATATCGGTATTTGATTATGTCATCGCAATCCCGAAGCAGTCGTTTTATCCCACGTCTGTTGCTCAGTCCTGCTGTGATCACACTGTTGATCTGGATGGTCGTCCCATTGGCACTGACGATCTATTTTTCGTCAATTTTCTACAACTTAATGCAGCCAGATGTCAGCGGTTTTGCAGGTTGGATGAACTATGAGTTCATGATAACCAACCCTGCTTTCACAGACGCGATTTGGAATACTTTGGTGCTATTGGCATCAACGGTCGCCATTACAGTTATTGGTGGATTAGCTATTGCGCTTTTGATAAATGAAGCGTTTCCGGGTCGAGGCATGGTTCGTCTACTGTTGATTTCGCCCTTCTTCGTCATGCCAACGGTCAATGCACTGTTGTGGAAACACATGATGATGAACCCAATTTACGGTGTGTTAGCTCAAGTTTGGACATTCTTCGGCTTTACACCAATCAACTGGCTTCAAGATTTACCTCTGTTTTCGATCATTCTTATGATCAGCTGGCAGTGGCTCCCTTTCGCCTGTCTGATTCTTATGACCTCACTGCAGTCAATGGACCGTGAGCAGCTAGAAGCCGCTGAAATGGACGGTGCTAATTATTGGCAGAAATTCCGTTACATGTATCTGCCTCATCTGGCTCGTCCAATCTCCGTCGTTATTATGATTGAGGTGATTTTCCTTCTGTCAGTTTTTGCAGAGATCTTCACAACCACCAACGGTGGCCCTGGTACACAGAGTACCAACCTTGCTTACTTGATCTTTAACGAAGCACTGCAATCGTTCGATATTGGTGTCGCATCAGCAGGTGCTGTATTTGCCATCATCTTGGCCAACATCGTTGCGATCTTCCTGGTTCGCATCATTGGTAAGAACCTGGAGAAGTAACATGAGTACTAAAAAATCAAAATGGACTACTAGCCTGATCGTAAGAACGATTGCGGCCTGGGGAATTGCACTTTTGCTTTTCTTTCCACTGATCTTTATGGGCTTCACAGCGTTTAAAACCGAACTGCAAGCGATTGCTGTTCCAAGTCTTTGGGCCTTTGAGCCTACCTTGGAGAATTTCCATGTTGTAAACGAACGTTCTGACTACGTTCAGTTTGCTTGGAACTCTGTCGTTACGTCGGTTGTTTCAACTGTGTTAGGCCTTCTGATTGCAGCGCCTGCTGCCTACAGTATGGCGTTTTCGCCTACTAAGGGAACTAACGGTCTTTTGTTGTGGATGCTATCAACGAAGTTCATGCCTGCAGTCGGTGCGTTACTTCCAATCTATATCATCTTTCAGCAGTTGGGTCTGTTGGATACTAAAACGGCCTTGGTCATCATCTTCACTATGATGAACTTACCTATCATGGTTTGGATGCTTTATACCTACTTTAAAGATATCCCGCATGAAATCTTAGAAGCCGCACGTATGGACGGTGCTTCAGTTTGGCAAGAGTTTCGCCATGTGTTGCTCCCACTGGGTATCGGCGGTCTAGCCTCGACGGGTCTTTTATGTCTGGTATTGGCTTGGAACGAAGCATTTTGGGCACTGAACCTAGGGGCAGCAGATGCTGGTACGTTAGCAACCATGATGGTCAGTTACTCAAGCCCTGAAGGCCTATTTTGGGCGAAGCTCTCGGCAGCGTCACTTATGGCCATTGCACCAATCGTAGTGATCGGTTGGTTCTCACAGAAACAGTTGGTTCAAGGCCTGACATTCGGCGCCGTGAAGTAAGTATTTGGAGTTTTTAAACATGTCATATTTAGAATTAAAAAACGTCGATAAGTACTATGGCGACGTACACGCGATCAAAGGCGTTAACCTTACGATCAATAAAGGCGAATTCATTGTATTCGTTGGTCCATCCGGTTGTGGTAAATCCACACTGCTTCGCATGATTGCGGGTCTTGAAGAGATTAATGATGGCGATTTAGTGTTGGATGGCAACGAGATCACTCATCAAGCACCCTCTAAACGCGATTTGGCGATGGTGTTCCAGTCATACGCGCTCTACCCACATATGACGGTTGAAGAGAACATGTCCTTCGCTCTGCGTATTAAGGGTGAAGATCAGTCTATGATCGATCAAAAGGTTGCTAAGGCCGCAGAGACGCTGAACCTCACGCCATACTTGAAACGCACTCCTAAGGAGTTGTCAGGTGGTCAGCGTCAGCGTGTTGCGATTGGTCGTGCGATTGTTCGCTCTCCCAAAGTATTCCTGTTCGATGAGCCCCTTTCAAACTTGGATGCTGCTCTTCGTGGACAGACGCGTGTAGAGATCGCAGAACTGCACCGTGATTTGAACGCGACTAGTATCTACGTTACGCACGATCAGGTCGAAGCTATGACTTTGGCTGATCGAGTGGTTGTTCTTCAAGCGGGTGTCATTGAGCAGGTCGGCACACCAATGGAGCTTTATGAAGCACCAGCAAATAAGTTTGTGGCTCAGTTCATCGGTATGCCTCAGATGAACCTACTCTCTGCTAGCTATTTCAGTGGTATATCTGCCGATGCCGTCGATGTGGGTGTTCGTCCCGAGCACTTCACGATTGTTGAAGCGGGTCAGGGTTCTATTTCCGGTCAGGTTGAATTGATCGAAGCTCTTGGCAACGAAACGCTGATTCATGTTTGCCTTGATTGTAATGGCGAGAAATTGATTGTTCGTCAGTACGAACAGCCAAGCATCAAAGTTCGTGACACTGTCTCTATTAACTACGACGCTTCACACCTGCATCAATTTGATGCGAAAGGTGAGGCGATTCGCTGAGGGCACGGTATGAGTGATTCACAACCTTACATTAATCTGCATTTAGGTTTGGGCTCTTTTCATCGAGCCCATCAAGCTCTCTATTTGCAGTGGCTGCATGACTTGGGTGATCAATCTTGGGTTCTAGTAGGCGGTAATATACGCTCTGATATGGCTGATACGATTGCGGCTCTGCAAGCGTCGTCAGGTGCCTACACATTGGAGACAGTCACGCCTCAGGGCGAGCGTGACTACAAGCGTATAGAAGCCATTAAGCAGATCATTCCATTTGATGTTGAACTCAATGGCCTGACAAAAGTAGCTGTGGATGAGAAAACAAAGATTATCTCATTTACCGTGACTGAGGCTGGGTACTACTTAGATTCACAAGATCAGTTAGATCAAAGTTATGCAGATTTAGTAACCGATCTTAAAGGTGAGACAGTTGTCACGCTTTACGGTGCATTAACGCGTTTGTTAAAGGCTCGATTAGCAGCGGGTGCCGGGCCAGTGACTCTTATGAACTGCGATAACCTACGTTCTAATGGTGATCGGTTCATGAAAGGCTTCCTGCAGTTTTTAGGTTTGCGTAACGAAACAGAACTGAAAGTTTGGGTCGAAAATAATACGTCAGCTCCCAATGCGATGGTGGATCGAATCACACCGCGGCCAACGGCTGATGTGGCAGAGCGAGTTAAAGCTGCGACTGGTATTGATGATAAAGCGGCTCTAATGGGTGAGTCATTTATTCAATGGGTTATCGAGGATCATTTTATCGCTGGACGCCCCGCTTGGGAAAAAGTCGGCGTAGAGATGGTTGAAGACGTAGGCCCATACGAAGAGGCTAAAATACGCTGTCTGAACGCGACGCACAGTTGTATCGCGTGGGCAGGTACTTTAGCCGGCATGGACTATATCCATGAGGGTACTCAGGACAGAGAGATCAGTCAGTTGGGTTACAACTATGTGACTGACAATGTGATCCCAGCATTGCCAGACTGTCCTTTGGATTTGGCTAAATACCGTGATGTGGTGCTGGATCGATTCTCTAACCCGAACATTCAGGATACCAACGCACGCGTTGCCATGGATGGGTTTTCGAAAATCCCTGGCTTCATTTTGCCCACTATTCGAGATGGCCTTGAGCGAGGTTTGGATTTACAATCTGTCTCTATTCTTCCAGCTCTATTTTTAGCCTTCCTGATTCGTGAGCGTCGAGGTGACATCCCTTATCCATATGAAGATCAGCTCATGGATACTTCGGTCGCTGACGCAATAGTGGGTTCAGAAGACCCGGTAAAATCTTTTGTTGATGAGCGCCTTCTATTTAACGAGTTAGCAGGTAATGAAATCCTGTTGTCTGCCATGAGAAGCGCTTATCAAAAGGTGAATGAATTTATCGAACGTCGGGAGGAGGCGTCGATAGCCAGCTAAGTGATTTAGCTAATGAGGTGTGTATGCAAACAAATAATTTGAAGGTCATTAGACCGCCAGAAAAAGAGAGTGATTTCCACCGTCATCCTGACCTTGGTTATGAGGAGCAGATTGATGAGGGCTTTATTCGCTTTTTGGAGCATGGTGCACCTCACCAGCTGATTCGCTGGCACTTTCACGAAGAGTACGAACTGCATTTGATCACTGAAACCAAGGGCAAGGTCTTTGTTGGTGATTACATTGGTCACTTCCAACCTGGTCAGCTTGTCTTGACCGGGCCACACCTGCCTCATAACTGGATCTCAACGGAATACCCTAACGGCCAGGATCATGTTGAAGTCCGTGACAAGGTGTTGCAGTTCCGCCGCGAGCCGCTGTTGCGCAGTTCTGAATTAATTCCGGAAATGCGTTCATTAATGAATTTTCTTGATCGTGCGGCTAACGGTGTCGAATTCTATGGTATCAGCGCTCAAGTTGAATCGATGATG
>CATEEE010000118.1 GCA_949499045.1 Marinobacterium sp. xm-d-530
ATTATCAGAGAAACACTGTTTGTGTTTGATAGCCATCTCTCCTCTCTGATTGAAGAGGCGCTCATTGGTCGTGACCAATCGGAAATTACAGTGCCTGATGTAGCCAAATATTTAACATCTTTAATACAGGGGCAGGCTGTACGATGGGGATTGAGTGATAAGAGCTTCGATTTAGTAGCTAGTGGCAATCAATTATCCCTCAAATTGATTGATGTCTTAATTAGTTAGCCCATCAAATGTGAGCGGCGGATATGTGCCGTTTTGCGAAGCTCAGCCGAACGGTCTAAGACGACCCAAAGCCGCCTTTTATCAGACATGCTTTGGGTTATGGGGTGTAAGCTTAAGAATCTAAAAACTCTAAGCTATCAATTTTATACAGAAGTGGCTTGGTTAACTCAGACAAAGAGACTCTGTGGATTCCATTTTCATCGAAATTTGAATCACTTAGATAGGTTTCGTAGCACTCTTTTAGGGACGCCCATTCAGAATCTATAGCCGCAAACCAAGCTGTATTTCGATTCCTGCCCTTAACTATGTTTGATTGTCTAAATATGCCCTCAAAGGAAAAACCTAGTCGCTGAGCAGCGTAACGGCTCTTTTTGTTCAGTGCATTACATTTCCACTCATAGCGACGATATCCGTTTTCAAACGCCCACTTCATCATTAAAAACATCGCTTCAGTGCTTTCTTTCGTGCGCTGCAAAGTAGGTGCGTAATTTAAATGCCCAACTTCTACTGAACCTTCAGCCTGATTGATTCGGAGATAGGCAGCAACCCCGACAGCTTTGCTATCAGAAGTTCGAACGATAGCGAAAAAAGTTGGATCTTCATCTGAAGTTACAGAGGTTAACCATTCTGCATACTCTTCAAAGCTTTCGAATGGCCCATAAGGTAAGTAGTCCCAGATAGCACCTTCGTTATCCTCAGAGTATGCTTCAAACAACTCTCTCGCATGCTTTGAAATATTAATGGGTTCAAGAATTACTGTAGTACCAGATATACGAATATTTTTAGGATGCGTGGCTGGTTTGAAGTTCTCTACAGTAAAGTCATGTTCCATTTTGTTGTATGTCCATTATGCAAGTGGAAGGGCTGTTCAATGTAACAGACATCGAAATTGATGTTCAAATACAGCGAATACCGAGAGGCTGCTTTGTGCCGGTAAAAGCCGCTGAACTAGGCATCCTTCTCACAACGTTTGCCACTCCTAACGGAGTGTCATCAACTCTTATACATCTCGCTAATGGAGTGGCGTAGCTCCGTGTCGCTTCGCTAATTCCGCTAATGCTCCAGCGCTCAGTAACGAGCTGACCACCTTATCGATTCTATTTTGTTTTATTATTTTATTTTTTAAGGAAAAGTGGAACATTTTTGAGATACACAGAACCTGCTGCTAGCTGTAAGAACA
Organism: Marinobacterium sp. xm-d-530; assembly: GCA_949499045.1. Lineage (GTDB taxonomy): Bacteria > Pseudomonadota > Gammaproteobacteria > Pseudomonadales > Balneatricaceae > Marinobacterium_E. The sequence continues at coordinate 1,409 of CATEEE010000118.1, forward strand.
GTGCAGACAAACCCCTTATTCAAGGGCTGTTATGGAATCTAGGGAAGTGTGGCCAAAGTGGTTCGCATTTGCCTCGTTATCAGCCGACTGTGGTTCAGTTTTGTGGAAATGAGACAGCTACTCTACCCTCTAGTTTCCCTTCAACCCAGCCAGCTCAGGTCAAACATCATACTTGGCATGATTTGCAGCTAGCGGATGACGGCCATGTGAGAAATGATCACGTTTGGTGAAAGGGCTTAACTTACTAATATTTTTAGCTCTACTACACATACCCCCGGGGTTGATTCCGGTCTTCCACAAGAGCCCCTAGAAAGCCTTATGAGCATCGATAGGCAAAACTGTGGTTCTTACCTCGCAGAGCTGCACCGAAAGCCTCCTGGGCTTTTTTTGATATGGGCAAACCGAGGGCAAAGGTTTGAAGGCTATCGCGCTAAGCTTGATGGATACCGATCAAACACCATTAGTAATGGTACTTGTTCGTTATCTTTAAGAAGTTGTTCTATTTGCATTTCGTAAGAAAAATGGAACAAAATATAGGGTTGTTTTGGTAGTACAAAAAGTGGTACAAAATGTACTCTTGAATACGTTTTATTGAATGATTGGCAACATTCCACGGCGATGGTAAACCCCACTCGGAGCAAGACCAAATAGGGACCTGTTAGGCGTGGCCCACGCTAGGTCCGGGTAGGTCGCTGGAGGTTAGGAGTGATCCTAACCCTAGATGAATGACTGTCCACGACAGAACCCGGCTTATCGAAAGACTCACCAAACACTAAATGGCCGCTCTCCTGCAGAGCGGCCTTTTTATTGGTCTAAACAGCCTAATCTTTGTATTTTTTATGGCATTCTATGCACTGGTTTCTTAGTGTATGTAGAGTATCTTGAAAACGCTCCAGATCCTCTGGGGGTTCATTTGAAAGTTGCTCAGTTGTCGCAACAAACTCCGTCATCATTGATTGAAACTCTGAGCCTTCGCTCCAGATCGATGCACTCGCATCACCCCATGGGGCTTTAGGTTCGAACTGTTCAGGAAGTGGCTGTGTCGCTTTGGCTAGATTGGCCGAATACTTTTTGATCAGCTCTGGTTGAAAAGAGATCCGCTCTTTGGCCATATCGTCCAGCGGTGAGAAGTTGCGGCGTACCCCTTTAAAGCTGTCTGTACGAAGCGAGTGCCACTCTCTAAAATACTTCCCGTCAGTCTCTTGAGTATAGTGTTGATAACCCAAAACAGACACACCGATAAGTGCCAGTAAGCCGATCGTGATGATGGATGTTTTTCTGTTCATGTCATTAGCCTGATTGGAGCTCTATTCATAGATTGCAAATTTCGCTAGGGTAGCAACCCATTTAGCTTTTGCGTCGTATACGATACCTCAAGCGAAGTCGTTCAGGCAGATAAATTAACGATAGGTGTGTGTTTTGGTTGGTGTTGGATTGTTAGACGGTGGAGTAGGGCAGGAGATTTATCAGCGTGCGGGTAAGCCGCGTCACGCTCTTTGGTCAGTTGAAGTAATGATGAACCAGCCTGATATCGTTCGTGAAGTGCACACGGATTATCTAAGTGCCGGTGCAAAAACACTCTGCCTGAATACCTACACCGCCACTCCAACTCGTCTGAAACGAGCGGGTGTCACTCACTCTATTGAATCCATCTATAGTCTCGCTAGCATCACCTTAGAATCTATTCGTGAATCCTCAGATATCCATTTTGATATTGCCGGTGTATTGGCACCGATAGAGGGGAGCTATTTATCTAATCCGCCACGCAGCTACCAGAGCCTGTTGGATGAGTTTCGAATGATCTGTGCACTTCAGCCAGAGGTTGATCTGCTGATGATTGAGACGATGAGTAACTCCACCGAAGCACGTGCCGCTTGTCACGCGGCAAAAGAGACGGGCAAACTTTTTACCCTGGGTATCCGTGTTGAACCTAATGGTCTTTTAAGGTCGGGTGAATCGGTAGAAGAGCTATTAACCGCGGTGAATGAGTTTGAACCTCAGGGGTACTGGATCAACTGCTCGGCACCCGAGGATGTGCCGGTCGCACTGAAACAGATTGCTGGTCAACATAAACCCTTCGGTGCTTATGCTAATGGCTTCTCATCTATCGAGCCTCTGGCAGCCGGAAACTCGGTAGCTGAGCTGATGGAGCGCAAAGATCTGACTCCAAAACAGTATGCCGAACTGGCTCTGGATTGGTTTAATACTGGTGCTCGATTAATCGGCGGTTGTTGTGCGATATCACCCAAGCATATGCAACAGACAGCTGAGTTACTTTCTCTTCAGGGTGCCCAATTGTTGCCGGTCTCACAGATTCTGAAGCCCTAAACGTCATCACTCTACCAGGCAGCCTACTGGGTATGCGCCATTCTGGTGCATAACTATGCCCATTGGCTGTGCATTTTTGGTGCACGCGCGCTCTGTTCTTAAAATTTTTATAATAAAAACAGTGGTTTATATTTTTTGGTACCCTGTTTGCAGTAGCTTCATAACGAATGTTAGATGAAGTGTTATGAGTCGACTACTGCTCTCTACCGATCTTGATGGAACCCTCCTAGATCACTACACCTACAGTGCTGCACCAGCGGACTTACTGTTTCCCCTGTTAAACCGGCTTAATATCCCTTGGATTTTCAATACCAGTAAAACCGCTCCTGAGTTGATTGCCCTGCGAAGCCGGTTAGCCAATCCACACCCTTTTAGTGTCGAAAATGGGAGCGCTATCTATCTACCCAAGGGGAGTCAACTAACCGCTGATATAGAGATGCAAGAGCACCTTGGGTTTAACGTCATCAATTTAGGTCTGACACGCTCTGACATTTTGTCACGGCTCGAGCCTTACAGAGCACAGTTCAATTTCTATGGTCTTTCGGAAATATCGGCTGATGAGATGGCAGCATTGACGGGGCTCTCTTTAGATCAGGCAACGTTGTCACTGGATCGACACTTCAGTGAACCCATAGTTTGGAGGGACTCAGAGGATCAGCTTCTCCGTTTCAGGTCATCACTATCAGACATGGGTATTCAGGTGGTGAAAGGGGGGCGCTTTGTCCACCTTCAAGGCGAGGTCTCAAAAGCGCAATCCCTAGCTTGGTTGATCGATCGGTATCAGACACTGTGGAACAGCAGTGTCGAAAGTGTTGCGCTGGGAGATGGCGAGAATGATCGCGCGATGCTTGAGCTGGCGGATATTGCTATACAGGTGCGATCACCCGTTCATAGTTTTCCAACGATTAATGCCTCAGGTGAGGTCATTCAAACCGATTATTGCGGGCCTGAGGGTTGGTATCAAGCAGTTAAAACCTTGCTCACCAATCGATTCCCCGATGCATTCTAATTAAGGAGTATTTCATGGGCGATTTCTATCAAAACGGTATCATTACAACACTGCATAATTTATCAGACAGACCGGTTGAGGCGCTTGAGTCAGAGTTGATGGAGTTCTCTAAACAACGACCGATGGGATTGATCTTGCCCTGTCTTTATTCGGAGTTAGAGACCGAAGCGATGCCCAATATTCTTGAGCATCTCAAGCGGGTACCCTATCTGTCACAAATCGTAATCGGTTTGGATAGGGCAGATGAGCAGCAGTACCGTGATGCCTTAAAATTCTTCTCCGATCTGCCGCAAAATACCAAGGTGCTCTGGAATGACGGACCCCGTCTGCGTGCGGTTGATTCTATTTTGCAAAGTCATCAACTATCCCCGGATCAGCCTGGTAAAGGGCGCAATGTCTGGTTCTGCATGGGTTATGTGTTGGCGTCGGGTGTTGCAGAGTCTGTGGCGATGCACGATTGTGATATTTTGACCTACGATCGTTCTCTGCTGGCGCGTCTTATTTATCCGGTCGCCAACCCCAACTTTAACTACGAGTTTTGTAAAGGATTCTATGCGCGTGTGGCGGATGGCAAGATCAATGGTCGGGTCAGTCGATTATTGGTCACTCCGTTGTTAAGAGCATTGAAAAAAGTGTGTGGGCCGCTCGATTATCTGGAGTATCTAGATAGTTATCGCTACCCGTTGGCGGGTGAGTTCTCATTTAGACGTGATGTTATGAATGATATTCGTATCCCGTCGGATTGGGGATTAGAGATTGGCGTGTTAAGCGAAATGACACGCAACTATTCCAATAACCGTCTTTGTCAGGTGGATATTGCCGACATCTACGATCACAAACATCAGGATATCTCGCTCGATAATGAGAACACCGGGCTCTCTAAGATGTCGATCGACATTACTAAAGCGGTGTTTAGAAAGTTGGCGACCAATGGCATCGTCTTTAACCAAGAGACCTTCCGCACCATCAAGGCAACCTACTTCAGGATTGCTCTCGATTTTGTAGAGACCTACCGCAATGACGCATTGATCAATGGTCTGAAATTAGACGTTCACCACGAGGAGCAGGCGGTTGAACTATTCGCTCAAAACATTATGAAAGCGGGAACTCACTTCTTGGATAATCCAATGGAGACCCCTTTTGTTCCGAGTTGGAACCGAGTGATCAGTGCCTGCCCAGATGTTCAACAGATGATATTAGATGCGGTTGATGCTGATATGAATGAGTTTGGGGAGGGCTAATCATGGCAGTTTTAGGCAACAGTCCGCTTGAGCAGCGTGTAGCAGCACATCTAACTCTTTTATATCCAGATAGTGATATTCATGAGCTGACCCGACAGTGTTTTAAGGTTTTGCAGCTCTCAGCGAATGCCCCCTCTCCTGAACCGCATCGCAATATTTGGGATCAGTCTGATGTCATGCTGATAACCTATGCGGATACGCTCCGCACAGAGGGTGAGGCTCCCCTTAAGACCCTGAATGACTTTGTTAAGAACTGCCTTGCAGAAAGTGTGTCAGTGGTGCATCTGCTCCCTTTCTTTCCGTTCAGTTCCGATGATGGTTTCAGTGTTATGGATTACACCACGGTTAATCCTA
>CATEEE010000119.1 GCA_949499045.1 Marinobacterium sp. xm-d-530
GCTGCAATAGCAGCGCCAAGCACTGCAACACCGGCAGTCTGAGCGATAATACGTTTGATCATTATTTTTCTCCTTGGGGTTTTAAACAAGACTTTTACCACCTACTAAATAGTAGCTTAAAGTGAGCGAATAACTCCTTTGGTGCTATACCACGGTTTTAGAAGATAGCTCGTTTATCTTTTATGCGTCTCGTTCCCTAACAGTATTATTGTTAATAGATACTCAACAACCCCTTATTCACATTTTTGAATAGGAGGTTGGCGACAATTAATTGAGCTACAAAGCCTGTAATATCAATAAATGAATAAGTGGTTAACGCATTAAATTGGAGAGTTTTGGGTTTGGCTCATCCGAAGCTCTGAATAGCACTGCAACGTTGCCGATCTCTTGAACCAGTTCAGCCTCAACGACAGTGACTAGCTCCTTGATCAGTTCTCGCTTTAGGTCTCGATCGCCAACGGCAAACTTTACTTTAATCAGTTCGTGATCTTCCAGCGCTCGGTCGACTTCTAACTGAACGTTTTCAGTCAGTCCGTTACCGCCAACCATTACGATTGGGTTCAAGGTATGTGCACGCGTGCGAAGACGCTTTTTTTGATCAGTTGTTAAGCTCATATTAGAATCGGGACCTTAAATTGGGTGGGTGTTACAATTTCTCTATTTTAACCCCTTTGTTGCATGCATCATAGAGTGATGCTTTCAAGGAATTTCCTTTGGCAAGATCTAAAAGCAGTGGTCGTTGGTTAAAAGAGCATTTTGACGATCAATATGTAAAGCGCTCTAAAGATGATGGATACCGTTCACGTGCCTGCTATAAATTGATGGAAGTGAATGATAAGGATCATCTGTTGAAGTCAGGTATGACGGTTGTGGATCTGGGCGCAGCGCCCGGTGGCTGGTCTCAAGTGGCGGCCGAAATCGTTGGTGATTCAGGGCGTGTGGTGGCTTCAGATATTCTTGAGATGGCTCCACTGGGCGGTGTTACTTTTGTTCAGGGGGACTTTACCGAAGATTCTGTCTTTGAAGAGATTCTCTCTGCGATAGGAGATGAGCCGGTAGACCTTGTAATTTCAGATATGGCCCCCAATATGAGTGGTAATGCATCATCGGATCAGCCAGCTGCGATGTATCTAGTGGAGTTGGCGTTGGATATGGCGCGTCAGATACTTAAACCGAACGGTAATTTTTTGGTGAAAGTATTTCAAGGTGAGGGGTTTGATCCCTACCTTGCAGATATGCGCAGTAGTTTTAAATCGGTGGTAACCCGAAAGCCGGATTCCTCTCGTGCACGTTCGCGTGAGGTTTATCTGCTCGGAAAAGGTTTTAAAGACGTATAGCTGTTAAATAGAGCTTTCGTTTTAGTTTATAGAGGGTAAAAAGTTGAACGATATGGCAAGAAATTTGGTGCTATGGTTAGTGATTGCAGCCGTACTGCTCACCATCTTTAATAATTTTAGCACCGAGACTGAGAACGGGCGTTTGAGCTACTCTGACTTTGTTTCAGAGGTTCAGTCGGGTCGAATTGAGCGTGTGACGGTTGATGGTTTCACCATCGAAGGTGTGCGTCAGAATGGCGATCGCTTTGAAACCGTTCGCCCTGCGATCTCGGATCCAAAGCTGATTGATGACCTGCTAGAGCACAACGTCGTTGTCGAAGGTAAAATGCCTGAGCAGCAGAGTTTATGGCAGCAACTCCTTGTTGCGACCTTCCCAATCCTTATCATTATCGCGATATTTATGTTCTTTATGCGTCAAATGCAGGGTGGTGCCGGTGGTAAAGGCGGCCCAATGTCTTTCGGCAAATCGAAAGCGCGCATGATGAGCGAAGATCAGATTAAAACAACGTTTGACGATGTTGCAGGCGTTGAAGAAGCTAAAGAAGAAGTTGCGGAGTTGGTCGACTACCTCCGCGACCCAGGTAAATTCCAGCGCTTAGGTGGCCATATCCCTCGTGGTGTCCTAATGGCGGGTAACCCTGGTACCGGTAAGACCCTTCTTGCTAAAGCGATCGCTGGTGAAGCGAAAGTGCCCTTCTTTAGTATTTCAGGTTCTGATTTCGTAGAGATGTTTGTCGGTGTTGGTGCTTCACGTGTTCGTGATATGTTCGATCAAGCGAAGAAGCACGCGCCTTGCATTATCTTCATCGACGAGATCGATGCGGTCGGTCGTTCACGTGGAGTCGGTCTTGGTGGTGGTAATGATGAGCGCGAGCAGACATTGAACCAGCTACTGGTAGAGATGGATGGTTTCGAGGGTACTGAGGGTATCATCGTGATCGCAGCTACCAACCGTCCAGATGTACTGGACCCTGCACTACTGCGTCCGGGTCGTTTTGACCGTCAGGTGCACGTCGGTCTGCCTGATATTCAAGGCCGTGAAAAGATTCTTAAAGTTCACATGCGTAAAGTGCCTCTAGGTGATGATGTTAAGCCTGAGTTGATTGCTCGTGGTACGCCTGGCTTCTCTGGTGCTGATCTAGCTAACCTAGTTAACGAAGCCGCTCTGTTTGCTGCACGTGATAGTCGTCGCACTGTCGGTATGGAGCAGTTCGAAAAAGCGAAAGATAAGATCATGATGGGCGCTGAGCGCCGCTCGATGGTGATGTCTTACAAGGAGCGTTTGAACACGGCATTCCACGAAGCGGGTCACGCGATTGTGGGTCGTTTGATGCCAGAGCATGACCCTGTCTACAAGGTCTCTATCATCCCTCGAGGTCGTGCACTGGGTGTAACCATGTTCCTTCCTGAAGAGGATCGCTACTCATTCAGCCGTCAGGGCATTATCTCGCAAATCTGTTCGCTTTACGGTGGTCGAATTGCTGAAGAGATGACGCTCGGTAAAGAGGGTGTGACGACCGGTGCATCAAATGATATTCAGCGTGCTACTCAGCTTGCACGTAATATGGTGACGCGCTGGGGTCTTACTGACGAGCTAGGTCCGCTTCTCTACGGTGATGAAGATGATGATCCATTCGGTCGCGGTATGGGGCAGCCTTCTAAACCGATGTCCGGTGAGACACAGAACAAGATCGATGCGGAAGTTCGCAATATCATCGATGAGTGTTACCAGAAGGCTTACCAAATCTTAACCGATAACCGTGATATTCTTGATTCAATGTGTGAAGCACTGATGACCTATGAGACGATCAGTAGCGATCAGATTGATCAGTTGATGGCACGCCAAGAGGTGACACCGCCCGATGGTTGGAATGACTCTCAAGAGCGTGTTGATGCTGTTAAAGAGGAAGAGGCGGCTAATGGTTCTTCAGATTCAGTATCTGAGTCTGATGTGCCAGAGGTGGATCAGGATGATCAGGCACCTCAGGGTCAATCAGGTTGGGGTGATCCTCAGACCGATCAAGATGATCAAAAAGACGACCCCAAACAGTAATATTTTGATTCACAAAAGCCCTCACTCGTGAGGGCTTTTTCGTTGTTCTATAAAGTGTGTTGATAAGGGTAGAAACGTGACGCAGCTTCAGTGTGGTAATCGGGTGTTGGATCTCTCAAAAACGCAGGTGATGGGTATTCTTAATGTGACACCCGACTCCTTTTCGGATGGTGGTCATCTCTATCAGCACTCTTCGCTCTCCATTGATAAAGCGTTGCTGCATGCTCAACAGATGGTTAACGAGGGTGCGGCGATTATTGATATTGGGGGGGAGTCGACTCGTCCCGGTGCGGCAGAAGTCAGTGAGCAGGAGGAGATGGATCGCGTTTTACCTGTCCTGGAGCGAATCAATGCTGAAATGGATGTGATCGTCTCTATCGATACCAGCTCACCTAAGTTAATTTCTGAGTCGGCTAAACTGGGAGCCGGTCTCATTAATGATGTCAGAGCCTTGGGGCGTGATGGGGCCCTTGAGGCGGCGGCTAAAACAGATCTTCCTGTCTGTTTGATGCATATGCAAGGAAGTCCAGCGACGATGCAGAGGCAACCAGTGTATTCCGATGTGGTCTCTGAGGTGATGGATTTTCTGAGTCAGCAATTAAGCCGATGTGAAGCGGCGGGCATCGCTAAAGAGCGATTAGTAGTTGATCCTGGCTTTGGGTTTGGTAAAACTTTGCAACATAATTTACAGTTACTCAATCGTTTGGATAAATTATTGGACTTAGGTGTGCCGGTTTTGTCGGGTACTTCTAGAAAAACCATGGTGGGCCAAGTGCTTAACCGTGAGTCTGATCAGCGATTGTTTGGTAGTCTTGCAACCGTTGCGCTTGCGGTGGAACGTGGCGCAAGGATTATTCGTGTGCATGATGTGTTAGCTACCGTCGATATGGTTCGTATGACGGAAGCGGTTTTAAAGGAAGGGATCTAAATTGGGTCGTCGTTATTTTGGTACTGATGGTATTCGTGGACAGGTAGGTACTTTTCCTATCACCCCAGATTTTGTTTTGAAACTCGGATGGGCCGTGGGTCGTGTGTTTGCGCGTGAAGGACGAAGTAAGGTCTTAATCGGCAAAGATACGCGTATCTCCGGCTACATGTTTGAATCAGCTCTTGAAGCAGGTCTTTCGGCGGCGGGTGTCGATGTCCTGTTGCTAGGGCCTATGCCAACGCCAGCCATTGCGTACTTAACGCGTACCTTCCGCGCCGATGCCGGTATTGTGATCAGTGCATCGCATAACCCCTATGATGATAACGGTATTAAATTCTTTAGCTCGGCGGGCACAAAGTTGCCAGACGATGTCGAAGAGCGCATTGAAGCGCAGCTTGATCTAGCAATGACTACTGTCAGCTCGGCTGAGCTGGGTAAGGTTCGTCGAGTCAATGATGCGGCGGGTCGATACATTGAATTTTGTAAGTCGACAGCGGCGGGTTGTCTAAATTTGGCGGGTCTAAAAGTCGTTGTCGATTGTGCCAATGGTGCCGGTTACCACATCGCTCCTAAGGTGTTTGCAGAACTGGGTGCCACAGTGATCGAGATTGGTACCGATCCAGACGGTTTGAACATTAATGAGCACTGCGGTGCGACAGAGCCTGCAGCGCTTCAGGCAAAAGTATTAGAGACTGACTCCGATCTCGGTATTGCTCTGGATGGTGATGCTGATCGATTGATTCTTGTCGACCACAAAGGGGAGATCGTTGATGGTGATGAGATCCTCTTTATCATTGCCCAAGCTTTGCAGCAGAGTGGGGAGCTACAGGGCGGTGTCGTGGGTACTTTGATGACCAACCTTGGCCTAGAGCAAGCGTTAGCAAAAATGGACATCCCGTTTGTGCGTGCAAAAGTGGGTGATCGCTATGTATTAGAACAACTTGCAGAGCATGATTGGAATTTGGGTGGTGAAGGATCGGGACACATTGTTTGTCGCAATATTCTACCGACGGGTGACGCGACCATCGCTGCTGTCCAAGTGCTAAAAGCGGTGGCGCAGTCAGGCAAAACGATCAACCAGCTGAAACTTGGCATGCAAAAACTGCCTCAAAAGATGATTAATGTGCGCTTAGCTAAGAAAGTCGATATCGCTGCATCGCCCAAAGTTGCGGAGCATGTGGCGACTGCGGAGGCACACTTGGCGGATCGTGGTCGTGTGTTGTTGCGTCCGTCCGGTACCGAGCCGGTGGTGCGTGTCATGGTGGAAGGTTCTGATCTTGATGAGGTTAATCAGGTTTGTGAGACGCTGGCTGCGCAGGTTGAAAAAGAGTTGCAGGCGCTTGTATCTTGACGGGTGCTCGGGTAAGATTTGCGCCTCTTTTAAATGGCATCACTATTTGCGATGCATAGTTAAGGTTTAAAGCTAGAATGGAAACCATCGTTCTTATTATTCACGTATTGCTTGCAGCAGCGGTTATCGGTCTGATTCTTATTCAGCAGGGTAAGGGTGCCGAAGCAGGTGCGTCATTTGGTGGTGGTGCCTCTCAAACTGTATTTGGTAGCCAGGGTAGCGGCAGCTTCCTAGGGCGCATTACAGCCATTCTTGCAGCGGGTATCTTCGTAACCAGCTTCGTATTGGCTGTGTTTGCTAAAGATAGAGCCGCTTCTGTTGGTGATGCAGGTATCCCTGATACTGCAACCATCGAAGCTGCAGCTCAGGTTGAGCAAGCATCGACAACAGAACTCCCTGCCGCTTCGGAATCAGAGATTCCTACAGCAGGAAATAACTAAAAGTTTAGCCCAGGTGGTGGAATTGGTAGACACGCTATCTTGAGGGGGTAGTGTCTTAGGACGTGCCGGTTCGAGTCCGGCTCTGGGCACCAAGTTGTAAACGTGGTGGGTGAAGCGTAAAATTTACCTGTTTTTGATGCGGGGTGGAGCAGCCTGGTAGCTCGTCGGGCTCATAACCCGAAGGTCGTCAGTTCAAATCTGGCCCCCGCTACCAACTTAAATGTTGGGTTTTTGTGGAAAGTCCGACGGTCGGGCTCGACTTTTAATGCGGCGCAGCCGCTGAAGGTCGCTAGACTTGAATGGCTTCCGCTACCACTTTTAGGATGTTATATCCTTGTTTGGTAAGCCCCTTTATGGGGCTTTTTCGTAGCTAATTGATAGCCGCGTCCAAACAGAAGACAGTGTTATCTGCCTTCCGTACTTGGTGGTAGATAAGTCAAAAATGGGTCTATATGACCCATTTTTTGTTTTTGGAATTTAAAGGTGAACAGTGTCAGCAAAATTAAAGCTGTTACAAGAGTTGATTAATCCGGTTGTCCAAGGCTTGGAATTAGAGCTATGGGGATTGGAATACAACGCGTCAGGTAAAAATAGCCTGTTGCGTATCTATATTGATGGCCCTAACGGTGTGTCTGTGGATGACTGCGCGCGTATTAGCCAGCAGGTGAGTGCTGTGATGGATGTTGAAGATCCCATTTCAGAAAACTACACCTTGGAAGTGTCATCCCCAGGGATGGATCGCCCACTTTACACACTAGAGCAATTCGCTGCGTATGCTGGGCATACGATTCAACTGCGTCTGCGCTCGCCATTTGAGGGGCGTCGAAAGTTTAAAGGTGTTCTCAACGGTATCGAAGGCGAAGATGTGCTTTTGGTCGTTGATAATCATGAATATTTGTTACCGCATGACCTGATTGATCGGGCCAATGTGGTTCCGCAATTTTAATCCGCTTTGACTATTTAGGAGCGAAGAACTGATATGAATAAAGAGATTCTACTGGTTGCTGAAGCCGTCTCTAACGAAAAAGATGTCTCGAAAGCGGTCATCTTTGAGGCGATTGAGGTCGCGCTAGCGACAGCGACTAAGAAACGCTACGACGAAGAAGCTGATATCCGTGTGGTTATTGACCGTGCAACGGGCGATTACGACACCTTCCGCCGTTGGTTGGTTGTGGATAACCAAGCGGTTCCAGCATTGGGCACTGAGTTGACCATGCAAGAAGCGGAAGAGATCGACACTAATCTGCAGCCAGGTGATTACCACGAAGAGCAGGTTGAGTCTGTTGCATTCGGTCGTATTGCTGCCCAAACTGCGAAGCAAGTCATCGTACAAAAAGTACGTGAAGCAGAACGCGCTAAAGTGGTTGATCTTTACCGTGATCGCCAGGGTGAATTGATCGCGGGTACCGTTAAGAAAGTGACACGCGACAATGTAATCGTTGATCTTGGCAACAACGCAGAAGCACTGCTGCCTCGTGAAAACCTTCTTCCTCGTGAAATCTTCCGTATGGGTGAGCGTGTTCGCGCAGTCCTACAAGAAGTTCGTTCTGAAGGTCGCGGCCCACAGCTTATTCTTAGCCGTACTTCGAGCGAGATGCTGATTGAGCTCTTCTCTATTGAAGTGCCAGAGATCGCTGAGCAGATGATCGAGATTCGAGCAGCCGCTCGTGATCCAGGTGCTCGCTCTAAGATTGCGGTTAAAACACAAGACCGTCGCCTGGATCCTGTTGGTGCTTGTGTCGGTATGCGCGGAGCGCGTGTACAGGCTGTCTCTGATGAATTAGGCGGTGAGCGTGTTGATATCATCCTTTGGGACGACAACCCAGCACAGCTTGTTATCAATGCCATGGCACCCGCTGAAGTCGCTTCGATCGTTATGGACGAAGAGACGCACTCTATGGATGTCGCGGTGGATGAAGATGCATTGGCGATGGCGATTGGTCGTGCCGGTCAAAACGTTCGTCTTGCAGCAGAATTGACAGGCTGGGAACTGAACGTGATGAGCGAAGCGGAAGCGGCCTCTAAGCACGAATCTGAAGTGGGTAAAACAGTCGACCTATTCATCAAGCATCTTGATGTCGATAGCGATCTTGCTGAGATCCTCGTGGCAGAGGGCTTCACAACGCTTGAAGAGGTTGCCTACGTACCCGCTAACGAAATGCTTGAGATCGAAGAGTTTGACGAAGAGATCGTTGACGCCCTTCGTGAACGTGCAAAAGATGCACTGCTTAATCTTGCGATTGCAGGTGAAGAGCAACTTGGCGATGTAGAGCCAGCAGAAGACCTTCTCACTATGGAAGGTATGGAACGCACCCTAGCGTACACATTAGCAAGCCGTGGTGTGGTTACCATGGAAGACCTTGCAGAACAGTCTATTGAAGAGCTGCTAGATATTGAAGGCATGACCGAAGAGCGCGCAGGTGAGTTGATTATGACAGCGCGTGCACCTTGGTTTGCAGAAGATCAGCAGTAAATAGACAACGGAAAAGGAGAACCCATTTATGGCAGAAGTAACGATTAAACAGCTTGCCGATGTGGTTGGTGTATCCGTTGAGCGTTTGTTAACACAGATGCAGGAAGCGGGAGTCGATGGTAAATCCAACGATTCAACTGTCACAGAGACAGAGCGTCAGCAGCTATTAGCTCATTTGAAACGCAGCCACGGTGAAGAGGCCGATGAAGTCGGCGAACCGAAGAAAATCACTCTTAAGCGTAAGACAACCTCTACGCTGAAAGTGGGCGGTGCCGGTAGTCGTAAAACCGTTAACGTTGAAGTGCGTAAAAAGCGCAC
>CATEEE010000120.1 GCA_949499045.1 Marinobacterium sp. xm-d-530
CACATCCACAATGTTGCGTGTGCCAACTTCAAAGCCTTGCGACGTCGCTTCGAGTGCTTTTTCACGCGACTCTAATGCTATTTTACGTGCTTCAACGGTTTTAACGCTCGCCTCAATGTCTCGCAGTAGTTTACGGGTATCCGCTTTAACTGTTTTAACCTCACCCTCGTAAGCAAATAGAGCTTCTGTGTGTTTGTAGGCGTATTTATCTTGGTTAGCAGATGTTTCAAAGCCACTAAAGATGGGAATGCTAAGCGTCAGTGATGTGTTGTAATCACCACGTGATTCATAAGCTGTGTCACCGCTCAGCGCATTGTATCGGAATGATAGGGTTGGTAAGTGCGCAGATGCATAGGCTTCTGCTTCATAACCGGCTGAAATTTCAGAGAGTTTCTTCAGGCGAAGGGCGATATTCCCTGCTAAAGCTTTTTCTACCCACTCTGACTCAGAACCATCAGTAATCCCCTCGATAGGGTAGTTCGCTTTGACCTTTTTAAGGGCTACCGAGTTTACACCGGTCATCTTCTCAAGTGAATCGAGTGCGCTCTCAACACCACTTTGTGCTGTAAACAGCGAAGCGCGAGCTTCATCATAAGAGGCACGGGCTTCAAGTACATCGGTAATCGCAATCAATCCCACTTCGAACTGTGCATTGACCTGATCTAGACGGCGTTTCAGTGCGCGTTCTTGAGCTTCAGCCACCTCTAGTCCATTTTTAGCCTTAAGAGCACCAAGGTAGGTTGAGATGAGGCGGAACATTAATCCTTGGTCTGCAGCTTCAATGGAGAGTTGCGTTATGTCTGGCAGTTGATTGGCAGCTTTATAACCGTACCAAGCCGGCATACTGAAGAGGGTCTGGTCGACCGTTAATGTCATCCCATTCGTGGTTGTTGAGCTACCGCTCGCATTTGATCTTGAACTAGTACCTGTCATACCAACCGTTGGATAAAGGTTAGACAATGCGATGTCATAACCAGTTTCTGTCGCCAGCGCCGATGCGCGACTCTCTTGGTATGAAGCGTCATTTTTTAGGGCGCTGTTATAAAGATCGGTCAAAACACCAGCCTGTGTTGACGCTGAAATCAGGGTGGCAATCGAAAGCGCAAGTGACTGCTTTGCAAAGCGAGCGTTCATAAAAGATCCTATCAAATTCGTTAAATAGTCATTAAGAGCTATATTAGCAACTTCTAAATTAATAACAAAGGTCTGAACATAAAAAAACCGGGTACGAGATCCGGTTTAGTGTAGTTCAGTTAGACCTAATTAGGCGAGTGCTTTTGCGATTCGATCAATCGCATCGGCTAATACGTCTTTACTCGTCGCAAACGAAAGACGCATGTTGCCAGGGGCACCGAATGCTGAACCAGGCACCAGTGCAACACCCGCTTCTTGAAGGAGGTATTCAGCCAGTTCAATATCATTGCTGATATCCGAGCGAGCATCGATCACGCCTTGGAAGCTTGGGAACGCGTAGAAGGTACCATCCGCTGGAATACACTCAACACCGTCGATTTTGTTCAGCTCGGAAACGACAAATTCATGGCGCTCTTTGAAGGCGACAACCATCTCTGCGACACAGCCCTGATCACCTTCAAGTGCAGCACGAGCCGCTTCTTGTGCAATCGAACAGGGGTTGGAGGTCGATTGAGACTGTACCTTTTTCATAGCACCGATCAGTTTGGCAGGACCCGCTGCATAACCGATACGCCAACCCGTCATAGAGTAGGCCTTAGAGACACCGTTCAGAACAATTGTACGATCGTAAAGCTCAGGTGCTGCATTTAGGATGTTCACAAACGGTTGGTCATTGAAACGAATGTGCTCGTACATATCATCCGTTGCAATCAGAACATCAGGGTAAGCTTTGAGTACATCAGCTAGTGCCTTTAACTCTTCAAGCGTGTAAGCCACACCTGTTGGGTTTGAAGGGCTATTAATGACAACAAGGCGTGTTTTATCAGTTAGGGCGGCTTTCAATTGCTCGGCCGTCATCTTAAAACGCTGCTCTTGGGTCGTAGGAACAATAACCGGTACACCATCAGACACCAAAACCATGTCAGGGTAAGATACCCAGTAAGGTGCTGGAATAACGACCTCATCACCTTCATTGATCAGTGCCAGTGACAGGTTGAAAAAGCTCTGCTTACCACCTGATGAGACCAGAATCTGGTTTGGTTCGTATGAGAGTCCGTTGTCTTTTGAGAATTTCTCAATAATCGATTTCTTAAGCGCTGGTGTACCATCAACAGCGGTGTATTTGGTCATACCGTTGTTAATTGCTGAAATAGCAGCAGCTTTGATGTGTTCAGGGGTATCAAAGTCAGGTTCACCTGCACCAAGGCCAATAATGTTTTGACCAGCAGCGCGAAGCTCAGCAGCACGGTTGGTGACAGCCAAGGTAGGTGACGGCTTAATGTTGTTGACGCGGTTAGAGAGTCGAACGTCCAATCGAAATATCCTCAAAAAACGAAATGTTCGTGTGGCTTTTATAAAGCGTTGCACATTATATAGGAGTTTGAGTTCCGTTATAATCCCCTGAAACCCTTATAACTCTGCGTTTTTTAATATTTTAGGTCTGATGAATGAAAACCCCGTTTAAAGTCTCATCCAAATTTGAACCTGCAGGTGATCAGCCGACGGCGATTGCTGGCTTAGTGGATGGCTTGGAGTCCGGTCTTGCGTCACAAACGCTGCTGGGTGTCACCGGGTCAGGCAAGACCTTTACCGTTGCCAATGTGATTGCTGAAGTCCAACGGCCGACTATTATATTGGCACACAATAAAACCTTAGCGGCTCAACTATACGGTGAGTTTAAGGAGTTTTTCCCAAACAACTCGGTTGAGTATTTTGTCTCCTACTACGACTACTACCAACCAGAAGCCTATGTACCATCTTCCGATACGTTCATCGAGAAAGATGCATCGGTTAATGATCACATTGAACAGATGCGACTCTCGGCGACTAAGGCGTTGTTGGAGCGAGACGATGCCATCATCGTAGCGACCGTCTCGGCTATTTACGGCTTGGGTGATCCTAAATCCTATTTGGCGATGATGCTCCACCTTGATCGAGGTGATCGAATTGATCAGCGTGGTTTGTTGCGTCGGCTGGCGGAACTTCAGTACACACGAAACGACATCGATCTGCATCGAGGTACCTATCGCGTTAGAGGGGATGTGATCGATATCTACCCTGCAGAATCGGATCGAGATGCGCTTCGCATTGAGTTGTTTGACGATGAGATTGAGGAGCTGGCTTGGTTTGACCCTTTAACTGGAGAGGTGTTGCGTCGAGTGCCGCGTGCAACAGTCTATCCTAAAACTCACTATGTCACTCCCCGTGAGACGCTGCTTGAGGCCGTTGAGCATATCAAAGAGGAGTTACGAGAGAGGCTCAAACAACTTCGCGACAACAATAAATTGGTTGAGGCACAGCGACTAGAGCAGCGAACGCTCTATGATATTGAGATGATTCTTGAGCTAGGTTACTGCTCTGGCATTGAAAACTACTCACGTTACCTGTCTGGTAAGCCGGCCGGAGCGCCACCGCCGACCTTGTTCGAGTATCTGCCAGATAATGCGCTGTTAGTCATCGATGAATCGCATGTGACGGTGCCGCAATTGGGTGCTATGTACCGTGGTGACCGCTCACGAAAAGAGACACTTGTCGAGTATGGGTTCCGTTTGCCATCTGCGCTGGACAACCGTCCACTTAAGTTTGAAGAGTGGGAGCAACTGGCGCCCCAAATGATTTTTGTCTCTGCAACGCCCAGTAAATATGAAGCGGCCAACGCTCAATCGATTGTCGAACAGGTGGTGAGGCCAACAGGCTTAGTTGATCCTATTGTAGAAGTGAGACCGGCTCAGACGCAGGTTGATGATCTGCTTGGTGAGGTGCGTAAAACCGCTTCAAAAGGCGAGCGTGTGATTGTGACCGTGTTGACCAAACGCATGGCTGAAGATTTGACGGAGTACCTTGCCGAGCATGATGTTAAGGTCCGTTATCTGCACTCAGATATCGACACCGTTGAGCGGGTCGAGATTATCCGAGATCTGCGCATAGGGGAGTTTGATGTCCTGGTAGGCATCAACTTGCTCCGTGAAGGTATCGATATGCCCGAGGTCTCGTTGGTGACGATTCTTGATGCTGATAAAGAGGGTTTCTTACGATCGGATACCTCAATGATTCAGACCATCGGTCGTGCAGCACGAAACGTGAATGGTCGAGCGATTCTCTACGCTGATCGAATAACCGGTTCGATGCAGCGGGCAATGGATGAAACGGCACGTCGTCGTGAGAAGCAGATTGCCTTTAACGAAGAGCATGGCATTACCCCTAAAGGAATTAAGAAGTCCGTTGCTGACATCATGGAAGGTGCAACCATTCCCGGTAAAAAGGTGGGCAATAAATCAGCTCGTAAAGCGGCTGAACCGACTCCTGAATACCATCTGTCTGCCAAAGCAATGTCGCCCAAAGAGCTCTCTAAAGCGTTGTCGACACTGGAAGATAAAATGTATGAAGCTGCCAAGAACTTGGAGTTTGAAAAAGCAGCGCAGTTGCGTGATCAATTAGAGCAGTTGAAGCACTCAGCAATCGATACAGGTCAGGAATAGTCTCTAAATTGCTGACGCGATATCTCTGTGGGAGCGGTCTTATAAAGGCCGCTATAAATCATCGTCTCATCATCGATAAGACTCCAACAAATGAGTAATAAAAAACCCCGCAAAAGCGAGGTTTTCGTGACAAAGTTAATGACTATCGCTTAGCGATACCCTCTTTACCAGGGAAGTCAGGTGCGCACTCACGCGCGTTTGGCATTTTCAGCCATAGGCGGTATAGATGGCGCTTACGTTCATCTTCTTCGTAATCTTCAAAGCCGGTGCGTGAGTGGAAAATGGTGTAGTTGTTACAGAACTGAATATCACCTGGCTCCATCATCATGTCCAGACGAATATCGGGATCATTCAGAATAGAATC
This sequence comes from Marinobacterium sp. xm-d-530, assembly GCA_949499045.1. GTDB lineage: Bacteria > Pseudomonadota > Gammaproteobacteria > Pseudomonadales > Balneatricaceae > Marinobacterium_E. Next base: position 4,978 of record CATEEE010000120.1, read on the forward strand.
AACCAGATCGAAAGCCTCTACTTCTACAGGTGATAGTGGCAGGCCAGCCTTTTCTTGAGCAATTTCGATGTACTGGCGAAGATGCATCGCACTCAGCTTACCTTTGTGGTAGCTGAAAATGGGTACAGGGCCAGCATCACCGTTGTTGATGTGTTCCATTAGGAAGTGACGGTGCAGTAGGCCGAGGTATTCCGTATGTTTCTCTAGGATTTCATTAAACAGCGTGATCGCACTGGATAGACTGCTTAAACCACCTGATTTGGCTTTTCTAAGAGAGAGTAGGCCGACAACATCAGACAGATCTGCATGGTATGGCAGATACTCATTGGTCTCATACACTCGAACCGTCTTCGGGTCTTTGGCACCAACGTCTTTAACGTGACCCAGCATATCTCCCTTAATGTTCTGTGAAACAGGAGTGCCCATGTGAAGACCCAGACCATAATAGATGATTGCTATCTCTTCGTCGGTGTAGCGCTCAATAGGTAGACCGCGAATTAGAATAAATCCTTTTCCGTCTTCTAGCTCGCTGTTAAAGTAGTTAATCTCATCAGCAAGTTCTGTAATCGGAAAGTCATCTTTCGTAAAGTTGGGCGTTGTTAGGCCTTTGGCTTTTACTGCAGCCAAGCCTTTTTCGAGAATGGCAATTGATTCATTTGACCAGTGGTAGATCCAAGAACCATCATCCTTAATATCTTTGCCTTTCCATGCTGATGGGCCTTCAAATTTCTCTTTAAGAATGACGGACATTCTTCACTCCTATCTATGGACTAACATTAATTATTGTGTGTGATAAAATTCTATTATGATTGTTTGAGTGTACAACAATATTCGACTTTTGTATGGGGTTGGAGGAGGGGAGAACTAAAAAGCCCCGCAGTTGCGAGGCTTAATGTTTGGTACGACCGAGTGGATTCATTCGCGCCATCCTTGGCGCTCACCCTTCGGGCAGCATAGCTGTGCAAAATTACAATCCTGTAATTTTGTCGAACCATCTTCGATGATTCTCATCCAGTCTTAACACAAACAAAAAAGCCCCGCAGACGCGAGGCTTAATGTTTGGTACGACCGAGTGGATTCGAACCACCGACCCCCACCATGTCAAAGTAAATACTCCAGTTATCGCTAAGTATCTAGAATGATCTTAAGTTTTATAAAATATATAATAATATCAATAAATTAATACAGTCGACTGTTGTCATAATTATCACTAGTGATACCTGGTTGTCATTCTTGTTTGGTGTCTATTTGGTGTCTGTAGTAGTATTTGTGTTATTTTAGTCATCAAGTTGTTGGTTATGAATAAAAAACAAATAAACCTATTGGTATCCTCTGACAGTAGTATCAGATTGTGGGATGATAAGATCACAGGGCTTTTTCTGAAAAGAAATGCTCAAAGTATTAGCTGGAATCTTGCCTATAAGACTGATTCGGGCCAAAAAAAATCTATAAAACTGGGGTTATATCCTGATATTACGTTAGATACAGCTAGACTGGTTTCAAAAACGCATCTTGCTAATATCGTTCAAGGTGAAGACCCTCAAAAAAGTAGGCTGGAAAAAAAAGAGGCTTCGAAAGATACAATCCGATCTTACCTCGAATCTACATACGCTAAAGTGCTGAATGGTAAAAAGTCAGGTTCTGAAACAATGACATACTTCACAAGACATTGTGATGATTTGCTTAACCTCACATTCGCTGAACTCAGTGCAAAGCATATACATAAATGGCATATAAAAATGCTTGATAAAGGCCTGAAAAATTCCTCAATACAGCGTGTTTATGGTGCTTTTAAAACCTTAATTTATGATGCTGTTAAAAAAGAGCATATAAAAGACTCCCCAATACAACACGTTAATCTAGGTAAATTGCGAATAAGTCCGTCGAACTGAGACAATGAGCTATCCAAACCTATACAGAGATTAATGATGGACTATCAACTGACGTTTGCCGATAGCGAGTTTTCCAGCAAACGCCGTCAGACTCGTAAAGAGATATTTTTATCCCGAATGGATAACCTGCTACCGTGGTCTCAATTGCTGGATGTAATAGACCCTTTCTACCC
>CATEEE010000121.1 GCA_949499045.1 Marinobacterium sp. xm-d-530
CCGCTCTTTGCAACAGTGCAACGCGTGTCATGATGCTAGGGTCTGGCGAACTCGGTAAAGAGGTTGTCATTGAACTTCAGCGTTTAGGTCTAGAAGTTATTGCCGTTGATCGATACGCCAATGCGCCCGCTATGCATGTCGCTCATCGCAGTCACGTGATCAACATGTTAGATGGCGATGCTCTTCGTTCCGTTATCGAGAGCGAAAAACCAGACTACATCGTGCCTGAAATCGAGGCCCTAGCAACCGAAACACTGCTTGAACTTGAGAGCGAAGGTTTCAAGGTTGTTCCTACCGCTCGTGCCGCTCGCCTAACCATGGACCGTGAAGGCATTCGTCGACTGGCTGCAGAAACGTTAGGTGTACCGACTTCGCCTTATCGATTTGCTGATACGGAGGCTGACTACCAAGCCGCTATTAAAGAGATTGGCATTCCTTGCGTCGTCAAACCGATCATGAGCTCATCAGGTAAAGGTCAGTCGCTGGTTCGCTCAGAAGAGGATGTTATGTCTGCATGGCAGTATGCCCAAGAGGGCGGACGTGCCGGTAAAGGTCGCGTTATCGTTGAAGGGTTTGTCGATTTTGATTACGAGATCACACTGCTGACGGTCAATGCTGTAGATGGGATCCACTTCTGTGCACCGATTGGCCATCGTCAAGAAGCTGGTGATTACCGTGAATCATGGCAACCACAAGCGATGTCTGAGCTTGCTCTACAACGCTCACAAGAGACCGCTCGCAAAGTGGTCGAAAACCTTGCTGGTTTCGGTATTTACGGCGTCGAGCTGTTTATCAAAGGCGATGAGGTCTACTTCAGTGAAGTCTCGCCACGACCACACGATACAGGTTTGGTCACTCTAATTTCCCAAAACCTCTCTGAATTCGCGCTGCATGCCCGAGCTATTCTCGGCTTTCCTATCGGCAATATTCGCCAGCTTGGCGCGTCGGCATCAGCGGTCATTTTGGGTGATGGCCACTCTACGGATATTCAATTTGATGGGGTTAAAGAGGCACTCAGTGACAACGACACGCAACTGCGTCTTTTCGGAAAACCCGAAATCGCAGGCAGTCGCCGTTTGGGTGTCGCACTCTGTCAAGCGGACAGTGTTGAAATGGCCATTGAGAAGGCGGTGAATGCCGCTGGTAAAGTTAGCATCCCTTACTAAGTAGAGAAACAATATGTCACGACACGGCGGCGGCCGGCACTACAAGAGCGACTCAAACAGTAACAACACGGTCGGCATGAGTGATGCTTGGTCAGTTATCAAAATGATCTGGCCTTACTTGTGGGAGTATCGCCGACGCATGGCGGTCGCGTTTGTGTTGCTGATCTCTGCAAAGCTTGCGGTGGTTGCCATGCCGCTGGCTTTGAAGCAAATCGTGGATGGTCTGGATTCTTCACTGAATCCATTAGTTACCGTACCCGTTGCGATGGTCGTCGCCTATGGGATGCTCCGTTTTGGATCCGTCTTCTTTGCTGAAGCGCGCGATGCCGTATTCAGCCGAGTCACAGAGAGGGCAATGCGCCGGATGGTGCTCAAAGTCTTTAGGCACCTTCACTCACTTGAGCTCGATTTCCATCTCTCCCGCCAGACCGGCGGCATCTCTCGCGATATCGACCGTGGCAGTAATGGCTTCAGCTTTTTGATGCGGATGATGGTCTTTAACATTGTACCAACGCTCATTGAGATCAGTCTCGTCGCAGCCATTCTGCTGTTCAACTTCAGTATCTGGTACGCACTGGTTGTTGTGGTTTGCGTCGGAATCTACATCTACTTCACCATACTCACTACCGAGTGGCGCAACCGTTACGTGCGCGAAACCAATCAACTCGACTCTCAAGCCAATACTCGAGCCATTGATAGCCTGTTGAACTATGAGACAGTGAAATACTTCGGCAATGAAGAGTATGAGGCGAGCCAATACGATAAAAACCTAGCCAGTTGGGAAACGGCTCGCTTAAAGACTCGTATGACCTTGATGATTCTCAACAGCGGTCAGGCTTTTATCATCTCGCTGGGGATCATTCTAATGCTCTGGTTGGCCGCAGAGGATGTAGCGAGCGGAGCCATGACCCTTGGTTCATTAGTCATGATTAATGCCTACATCTTGCAGCTATTCATGCCGCTTAACTTCCTTGGCATGGTCTACCGGGAGGTGCGCAAGGCACTAACCGACATCGAAAACATGTTTGGGTTATTGAAGAAACAACCTAAAATTGTCGATCAACCCGAGGCAAGTAATTTGGTTACCCGAGGCGGTGCTATCCAGTTTGACTCTGTTAACTTTGCCTACCACCCCGATCGTGAAATTTTAAAGCGTGTCAGCTTCAGTGTTGAACCGGGCCAAAAAGTGGCCATCGTTGGGCCCAGTGGATCGGGTAAATCGACCATAGCGCGACTGCTGTTTCGGTTCTACGATGTTCAATCAGGCCAAATCAGCATCGACGGCCAACCAATCGATCAAGTGACTCAACACTCATTGCGACAAGCCATTGGCGTAGTCCCACAGGATACCGTGTTGTTTAACGACACCATCTATAACAACGTGGCTTATGGCCGCCCCGGTTCAAGTAGGGAAGAGGTGTTGCAAGCGTTTGAACTGGCCAACCTGAATGACTTTATTGATGCCCTTCCTGAGGGGAGTGATACTGTCGTTGGCGAACGTGGTCTTAAAGTCTCTGGCGGTGAAAAGCAGCGCATTGCGATTGCTCGAGTGATTCTTAAACGCCCACCCATTTTGCTCTTTGATGAAGCAACCTCGGCGCTCGACAGCGACAATGAGCAGGCGATTCTTAACGCCTTTGACTCACTGTCGAAAGACCATACCAGCCTGGTAATCGCGCACCGTCTATCGACGATTATTGATGCCGATAACATCCTAGTGATGCGCAAAGGCGAAGTCGTTGAACAGGGAACTCACACTGAACTCCTCGCCCAACAGGGTGTTTATGCCGGCATGTGGTCTCTGCAGCAACAGTAGTGGAATCTTAAAGCGTTTCATCAAAGATTAATCTGAATCTATGTACTATGCTTAGAGAAACAGAATTAATTTGGAGTTATCAATGAACGGAGAATTCCTGAGTGGCGGCATGATCGTCACTTTAGCTTTTGCAATATTTTTCCTAGTACTCGCCTGGTCAGCCGTTAAGGTCGTTCCACAGTCACAAGTATTTGTCGTTGAACGGTTTGGTAAGTTCTCCAAAACTCTTAACGCAGGGATCAACTTTATTGTCCCTATGATCGACCAAGTACGTCATCGCATCTCTATACTGGAGCGCCAGTTACCGGCTTTTGAGATCAGTGTTATTACCAAAGATAACGTTGAAGTGATCCTAGAGGCGACCAACTTCTACCGTATTACCGATGCTGCTCGCTCGGTCTACCGAATTCAAAACATCGATCAAGCCATTCAGACCACAGCCGAGTCGATTGTTCGCTCGGCAGCCGGTAAGTTAGATCTCGATGAACTGCAATCATCACGTTCACAGATGAACGAAGAGATCCTGAGCAATCTGCAAAAAGCGGCAGAAGTCTGGGGTATTGAGATTACTCGGACCGAGATCACCGATGTTCAAGTGGATGAGCAGACCAAAGAGGCACAGCGTCAGCAACTTAATGCAGAGCGTCAACGTCGAGCTCAGGTCGCACAGGCCGAAGGGCAAAAGCGCTCTGTGGAGCTAAACGCAGAGGCACAACTCTACGAAGCACAAAAGCAGGCTGAAGCGGTTCGAGTCGCCGCCGATGCAGATGCCTATGCGATTAAAGTAAAGGCTGAAGCGACTGCCGAACAGACGCGTATGATTGCTGAAGCCATCAATAATGGCGGACAATCAGCCATCAACTTCGATATTCTTCAAAAGCAGGTTGCCGCACTGTCTGAGGTTGCTGCAGCTGACAACAGTAAAACAGTGATCATGCCGACTGACATCACCAAGGCAATTGGCTCATTAGAGCTGTTGGCACAAACCGTAGGCGACGGATTAAAGAGTAAATGATGGATTTTTTAACAAACGGAAACGGCTGGCTGATACTGGGGTTAGCACTCATCATTATTGAGATGGTATTGAACCTAGCTTATATCTCTATCAGCTTCGGTATTGGTGCAATAGTAACGGGCCTATTGATTAAGCTGGATCTTATCCCGACCCTATTGGATTCAGGCGTAATCGATGAGCTATTGGTTGTCGGAATCATCTCAGTGATCGCGCTGATTGCCCTACGCTTACTGTTCAATAAGAAGAGTGATCAGGATATCAACCAGTACTGATCAATCGCCTCATCTTCGATAAGGCTCCAACAATAAGTAGAGTCGATCTCAGAGCTTCAACCTAGTGTTCAAGCCCTGTTGGAGCGGTCTTACAAAGGCCGCGAAGAGGGCTGGTCATACATCATCTTCTGAGTGCGGTGTGATTTGATAATCGCCGTACCCATCAACTGAGACAGAAAAGTGGATGGGGTGGCAACAGACCGTGCAGTCACAAACAAACATCTCGGCCTCATCAGGCTCGTAGACAATCTCGATCATCTCCCAACAATAGGGGCACTGCACATTTTGACTGGGTAACATGGTCGATCTCAACTAAAGAATTTAACTACTGTAGGTGAGCTCCAACCCATTGGATCACCCTTTTATTGCTCTGATCCCTTGTTCCGTTTTTTCGCAAAACTGGCAGAGACGTAGTAGATCAGTAGCAGAAATGCGCCAATCCCATATTGAAGAATGGACACATCAAAGCGTGGCGGACCGCCATTAGCTATTGCGTAACCCCCAGCAATTGAGGCAACCATCCACGCCAATGGCAGTGAGAAGAGCTCTTTTTGCGGAGTACTCTTTTTCTGAAACAGCAGATTGCCAATTAACCAAACTAAAACCCAAACACCGATCAACGAAGTGAGTATGGAGAGTAGTATTGCTGTCATATCGGTTCCTTAACGATGCTGAAAAGTGGATAGAGCGATCAGTCCGCTCTCTCTTCCGCTTTTTTAACACGAATCATATTGCGGCCAACCTGTGTGTGATTCAGGTTTTTAACCGCCGCTTTTGCTTCACCTGGCTTAGGCATTTCAACAAAGCCGAAACCTTTCGATGTACCCGCTTTCTCGTCCATTACTAGGGTACAGTACTGAACGCTACCATAACCTTCAAACAGCTCTTTAAGCTCATCTTCGGTGGTCGAACGATCTAAATTACGGACTAACAATTTCATAAGTAACTCTCTTTATTTCAGCAGAAGGTATCGATGTAAAGCTGCTCTACCTTATCGCGAGCCCACTGCTGTTTGCGTAAAAACTTTAGGGATGACTTAACCGACGGGTCGATCTGAAAACAGTTAATATCGATTCGGTCGCCCAACTCATCCCAGCCGTAATGATCCACCAGACGCTCGATAACGTCAGCCAACTTAACGCCATGCAATGGATTATTGGGTTGATGATCCATCTTAATTGACGCGCTCGAACATCAGATCCCAAACACCATGGCCTAACTTTTCACCCCGTTTTTGGAATTTAGTCACAGGGCGGAAGTCTGGCTGTGGCGAAAACTGACCTTCACCCATCTGATTCTGATACCCCTCTGCCGCACTCATCACTTCCATCATGTGTTCTGAGTATGGCTCCCAGTCTGTCGCCATATGGAAGACACCGCCAATCGACAGCTTTTGGCGAATGGTTTGAGCAAATTCTGGTTGTACGATGCGGCGCTTGTTGTGCTTCTTCTTATGCCAAGGGTCTGGGAAGAAGAGCTGTACGCCGGCCAAAGAACCATCTGGTATACACTTTGCCAATACTTCAATCGCATCTTCACAGTAAACACGAACATTATCGACACCTTCAGCACGTGCGTCGGCTAATAGACGACCAACTCCTGGGGGATGCACTTCGATTCCAATAAAGCCTTTCTCTGGTGAGCGGCGCGCCATCTCTACCAGTGAAGCTCCCATTCCAAAGCCAATTTCAAGAGTGACGGGGCGATCATCGCCAAACATGGCGTTAAAGTCGACCATGCCATCTTCAAGTTCTAGCCCATACAGAGGCCAGTTCTCTTTCATTGCACGCTCTTGCCCTTCTGTCATACGCCCAGCACGCACGACAAAACTTCTAATCGTACGATGTGGGCGCTGCTGTTCTGTGTCACTCATTGTTCTATCCGTAAGGTTCGTAACGACCAGGCAAACAGAGCCCAGCCAATAATCATTAATATACCACCGATGGGGGTGATCGCCCCTAGCCATCCGGTATTGGTTGCGATGAGCAGGTACAGACTGCCACTGAAGATCAACGTCCCTGTAAGTAACAAATACCCTGCAAAGTACCAACTTCTACTCGTAAGTTTAAAACCGCTTATACCGACGATCATTAAACCTAGCGCGTGCCAAAACTGGTAATCGACCGCAGTACTGAAGGTTTCAAAGCGAGCAACTGTTAGGGTATTTTTCAGCAAATGAGCACCAAAAGCACCAAAAATCACCGAAAACATCGCCAAAAGTGCACCAATCATTAAAAAACGTTTCGCGTGCATCATCACCTCATTTGGGCCGCAAGCATACACAAAAAAAGCCGCTAATGCGGCTTTTTCACAACACTTTTATTCGTTAAACAACGACTAAAGCGTTTTTAATTTTCTTCATTGCATTCTTTTCAAGCTGACGAATACGTTCTGCAGAGACCTCATACTTCGCGGCCAACTCATGCAGAGTTGCTTTCTCATCCATCAACCAACGCTGTGCCAATATATCTCGACTGCGATCATCCAACTGACCCATAGCTGCAGCAAGCTGGCGGTTAGAGTTATCTTCCCAATCCTGCTCTTCGAGCAACTCGGCTGGATCGGCTGATTTATCTTCCAAGAAGAGCGCTGGTGCAACAGGTGCACTCTCTTCTGAATCGTCGGCAGCCGTCGCGTCAAAGGCCATATCAGTAGCGGCCATACGGCCCTCCATTTGACGGACCACTGCAGCATCAACGCCCAGATCTTCTGCAATCGCTTCAACTTCGTCGTTGTTCATCCAACCTAGGCTCTTCTTCTGTGAACGTAGGTTAAAGAACAACTTACGCTGAGCTTTGGTCGTCGCAACTTTAACAATACGCCAGTTACGAAGAATGAATTCGTGCATTTCAGCTTTGATCCAGTGAACGGCAAAGCTCACTAGACGAACGCCGACGGTTGGATCAAAACGTTTAACCGCCTTCATCAAACCAACGTTACCCTCTTGGATCAAATCACCGAGAGGCAGGCCGTAGCCTTTGTAGCTGCGCGCAATGTGCACAACAAAGCGCAGATGTGACATAACCAACTGGCGAGCCGCATCAAGGTCTTGCTCAAAATGCAGACGCTCGGCAAGCTCCCGCTCTTCCTCTGGAGTGAGGATTGGGATAGTGCTGACATTCTGAACGTATGCGTCAAGATCACGCCCCGGTGTCAGATGTTCAACTAATTGCAAGCTAGTGCCCATTTCTATTTAAACCTCAAAAACTTTCGTTTTTACACTGTTTTAAATCGTTTTAACTGTCTAGTTAGACTCGGTTTTGGCAATAAAGTTCATTAGAAAAATCTAATATTACCTAACACCGGACAGAAAAAGATACCAGAGTCACAAATAAACGCAAATGTTGACCGTTCAGATCAATCAGATCCCTGATGCAACTGCCCCATCTGTCTGGATACGGCAATAAATGCCCCTATCCATCCTAGTATAGTTCCGCCCATTAACAGTGCCATGATTAATGACAAATCAGGCCCCTGAAGATCAAAACGACCAATATAAAGTTCTGTTAATTCAGCCAATGGTGCCTCTACCAGAGCCAACGAAAAGTAGACCAATAATAGACTCAACAGAGCACCAAAGAACCCATACAGCAGACCCGCATAGAGGAATGGGCGTCTCACCCAAGCGCCTGTCGCACCGATCAACAAACTGACCTCAATCTCCTCTTGGCGGCTGCTGATCATCGTGCGAATGGTGTTCGCGATGACCAGAAGCACGGTCATACTCAATAGCAGCGCCAGCACAAAACTGATGCTGGAGAATGAGCCTACAATCACTTCAAGACGCTCTAGCCACTCAACATCCAACTCAGCAACGTCCACTTCTGGCAGAGCCGCCATGCTTTCGCGCAACAATTTCATGGTCGCAGGGTCTTGATCACGCGTTATCGCGAGCACAACCGCTGGGAGGGGGTTTTCATCCAACAGAGTCATCAGCTCACCCAGTTCAGAGTGGCTTTTAAACTCATTTGCTCCCACATCACTACTGATCAATTCGACCGAAAGAAGATCATCACGCAATAGGAGTGAACGACTGAATCGATCTAACTCCTCAGCTTTAAGCTCAGTGCTTAAATAGAGAGCCAGTTGAGGCTCAAAGTCCGTTCCAGGCGTCAGCTGCTTCAAATTACCCAGCAACGAGTACATGAAGGTGGGCACCGCTAGAACAACCGCCAACAGGAGCATAGTGACCAGCGTCGACAAGCGATTATGCAGAAGACGTTTAACGGCATCAGCACTCTCTAGCCGGTGTTGTACCGTCCAATGCTTAAGGCGCTGCCAACGGCTGACACTGAGATCAGAGGCGCCGCGTGTTCGTGTCTCACTACTGGACATGACGCAGTCGCCCTTTATCTAAAATTAATACTCTATGACGCATTCTCTTGATCAACGCTACATCGTGGGTCGCGATCAATACCGTGGTGCCAATGCGATTGAACTGCTCGAATAGATTCATGATGTCGAGAGAGAGTCGAGGATCGAGGTTACCCGTCGGCTCATCAGCAATGAGCACCCTGGGCTTATGAACAATGGCACGCGCGATACCAATTCGTTGTTGCTCGCCACTCGAGAGCGCCTGCGGAAACTTCTGCTCCGACTCGAGCAGCCCTACTCGATCAAGCGCTGCACGCACACGACGGCCAATATCCTCTTCGTTAAAGCCGGCAATGCGCAGCGGAAGTGCAATATTCTGATAAACCGTGCGATCCTCTAGAAGGCGGTGATTTTGATAGACCACACCGAGGGTTCGACGATAGTGCGGAATCTCGCTGCGGGACAGTTCAGATAGGTTTTGATCACCCACCCACACTTCGCCACGGCTGGGCTGTTCAACGCGCGTCAGCAACTTTAACAGGGTACTCTTTCCCGCCCCTGAGTGACCTGTCAAAAAGGCCATCTCGCCAGACTCCAATGTAAAGTCGACAGACTTTAGTGCCTCTTGCCCAGAGTCATAGCGCTTACTGACGTTAGTGAATTGAATAGCCGCCATAAGAGTTAGTCGAACAACGCCTCAACAAAGGCTTTTGCCTCAAAAGGACGCAGATCATCAGCTTGCTCACCGACACCGATAAATCGAATCGGAAGACCAAACTGTTTGGCAATGGCAAAAATGATACCGCCCTTAGCCGTACCATCGAGTTTTGTTAGGGTAATACCTGTGACACCCACCGCCTCTTTGAACTCTTTAGCCTGGCTAATCGCGTTCTGACCCGTTCCAGCATCAAGCACCAGCATTACCTCATGTGGCGCTGAAGGATCCAACTTTTGCATCACACGCACAACTTTCTGCAGCTCTTGCATCAGGTTATCTTTGTTCTGCAGTCGACCAGCAGTATCGGCAATCAACACATCAACGTTTTTCGCTTTAGCCGACTCGAGCGCATCAAATAGGACTGAGGCTGAATCTGCCCCCGTATGTTGAGCAACCACTGGGACGTTGTTTCGCTCTCCCCAAACCTGAAGCTGTTCAACAGCGGCGGCACGGAAGGTATCACCGGCGGCTAACATGACAGACTTACCTTCGCCCTGATATTTCTTAGCCAGCTTGCCGATAGTCGTGGTCTTACCAACACCGTTAACACCCACCATCAGAATCACCATCGGCGATTTGTCAGCTTGCAACTCAAGAGGTTGATCGACTGGCTCTAGCAGCTCTGCCAGCTCCTGTTTAAGCGCCGCCTGGAGAGCATCTCCATCAGATAGCTGTTTACGCTCAACACGGTCGGTTAAGCGCTCGATGATCTCTGTCGTTGCCTCAACGCCAATATCAGCCATCAGCAGCAGGGTTTCGATCTCTTCCATAAGATCTTCGTCGATCTCTGGGTTACCGGCGAAGAGCGTTGTCATCTGCTCAGTCAGACCTGCCTTGGTACGACTTAGACCAGACTTAACTCGATCGAAGAAGCTTTTAGCTGGCTCTGGCTCTGGCTCTGGCTCTGGCTCTGGCTCTGGCTCTGGCTCTGGCTCTGGCTCTACAGGAGTTTGCTCAACTTCC
>CATEEE010000122.1 GCA_949499045.1 Marinobacterium sp. xm-d-530
CTGAGCTTCATACTCTTCCACCCAAAAGATCGTCGCACCAATCACGGCTGCCGGCATCAAAATAAGATTCAGTAGTGGCACCAACATGCCAAGCTGAATCACTGAGCCTAAACTCAACGCAGACCAACGGCGCTCTTTTAGAAGCGCTTTCATCCGTTTAAACGTCAGGCCGTTATTGTCCATCGGGTAGTCGATGTACTGAATCGCCATCATCCAGGCACTGAAGAAGAACCAGAGTACAGGGGTCGCAAGGTTGATGATCGGGATAAAGCCCAGAATCAACAATAGCAGAACCCTTGGAATGAAATAGGCGAGCTTAGCTAATTCACGCGATAACGTACCGGGAATCATCTGCAAAAGAGTGAGCTCATTGCTAATCGCCTCGCCACGCAGGCGCTGCTCGACCCGTTCTGAGAGAATGCCGTTGAAGGGGGCTGCGATGAAATTTGCAACGACTGAAAAGCCGTAATAGACCATCAACACTAGCACCAGTGCAAAGATAGGCCATAAAAAGTAGATCAGATAATCCAACCAACCCCAATCCGGCAGCCAAAGCGCGATTAAGGCATCCACCCAAGCAGAGAAGTTAGTCACCAGAAGGTAGATCGCCCCAACAAAAATAACGGTATTAATCAGCAAGGGCACCAAAATAAAGGCGCGCAAACCGGGCTCTGACAACATTTTGAAACCGCGGCCTAGGTAAGCCAATCCTGACAATGGTGAGTTCGTGCGCATAGCTGAATTAGGCTAGGAAGTTTAAGTAGACTCGAATCACAACCGCAATAATCATGCCGCTGAGACCGATTCGGTTGATGCGGAACTCAGTTGGGTTAAGTTTTAGTAGAGGCTCCCAGAAACGAACAATCGCTTTCCAATCGCCACTGCGGGTTCCGTACATGGCGAGCGAAATAATATAGATTCCCAGACCACCCCAAAATAGGAAAGGTTCCATAGCGGCTAGATAGTAGTTCATCAACTTGTCCTTATTGTATTGCGCAGTGCTGCTGTTTTTGACGCATTAGAAGACGGCAACCGTCACCACGACTATTCAGATCGTAGCAGGAAAAGCGGGCCCACTCTTTCTCCTCTTCGGTCTTCTCTTCTTGGAACGCAGGGACACCGTCACAGAAACTCTCGGCACGTTCGGCAACGCCCCAACAACCGCGAAGGTACAGGCCAGCATCGACTGTACACGAGATGCTTAAACATTCTGCAATTTGACCAATCGCATCATCAAAACAAGCTGCATCCGTTTTCAGCCTACCCTGCTCTTCACCCTTAGCAAAGAACTCGGCAGCGGATTGTTGGCGCTCTGAATTAAATTCAGCTAGCCATTCATCACCTGCAAATTCAGCCCATAAATAGAAGCCAATACCTGACAGTAGAATCAGAGCCCAGATGATCTTTTTCATCACGCAACGTCTCGCTTAGTGGGTTTATATAGGCCGACGATTGATAATAGAAGACCAAGCACGCTTAGCAGCATGCCGCCATTAACCAACAATGGGTAGCGCACCATAAAGGGAATGAAAGGTTGTTCTGTCTGCGGATTACACTCTGATAGTGCATAGTCGTAGAAGCCACCAGTCGCCGTGCAGCTCTCGATCAAGTGCTGCTCGTACATGTAAGCCCCCATCAGAGCGAGGCTTGGAACAATGAGAAGAATAAGACCCAGTCTAAGCATTACTCTTCGTCACTGATCCCTATGTTTGAGATGCCTTGGTTTTCACCAAGCTCACGCAGTGCTGAAATGGTTGCCGCATTCTGCTTAGCACCCTTCAACTGCTCCAGCACTTCACTCTGGAAAGCATCTTCATCCAGCATCATGTCGTGCGAGTTGATCATGCGGATCAGCTCCTCATCAGACATTTGATCGTCCGCCTCAGCAAACTCAACGTAAGCCGATACGGTTTCATATGAGAGGTTTGATACCGCAACCGCGTCGCTCGCCTCTTTCTCTAGCTTACAAATCAGTGTTGAGTAGAGCGCCAGCATCGCATCACGCGCAGGAATAGCGCCAAAGGTGTCGAACTCATCAAGATCAACCATATTGTCGTCCACATGGCCGAGCTGAACGTCGTAATTTAGCTTGCTGCCGTTTTGAGCCAGTTCACCCCATACGCCATCAAGCAGAGTACGCATGCGATTCAAATCACCAAACTCCATCAACTTGGAGAACAGCGCGAAGTTATTGAACATACGCTCGGTCAGTGCAGCAGAGAATGCAACCTGCTGCCAGTGCTCAAGGTTACGAATCTCAGTTTCTAGTTCATTGGGATCTAGCATCGATGCCTACCTTTGCTGTTGATTAAAGACGTACTTCAATACCGCGCTCGCGCATATACGCTTTAGCTTGGGGTACTGTGTATTCATTGAAGTGAAAAATAGACGCCGCTAAAACAGCATCCGCCTTGCCTTCGATACAACCATCGACAAGGTGATCTAAGTTGCCCACACCGCCGGATGCGATGACGGGAATTGTAACCGCCTCAGACACTGCGCGAGTCACGCCTAAATCGTATCCACTTTTAACACCATCTTGGTCCATAGAGGTAAGAAGAATCTCACCAGCACCAAGCTCTTCCATCTTTTTAGCCCATTCAACAGCATCAAGGCCTGTTGGCTTACGGCCACCGTGAGTAAAGATCTCCCAGCGACCCTCTTCATCAGCAGCAGACACTCGTTTGGCGTCGATTGCCACAACGATACATTGGCTACCAAAACGATCTGCTGCCTCTTTAACAAACTCAGGATTGAATACCGCAGCAGTATTAATAGAGACCTTATCAGCGCCAGCATTCAGTAGCGTGCGAATATCCTCACAAGTACGAACGCCACCGCCCACAGTCAATGGAATAAATACTTGCGACGCCATTCGTTCAACCGTATGCACCATAGTGTCACGCCCTTCATGACTGGCAGTGATATCCAAAAAGGTGATCTCATCCGCCCCTTGTTCGTCGTATCGACGAGCGACCTC
>CATEEE010000123.1 GCA_949499045.1 Marinobacterium sp. xm-d-530
ACGCGTGCTGCCAAAATAGAGCGCAGCGATCGCGGCTGAGAAAATGGCCGTTCCTACCCAGTCGATCTTATGTTTTTCACTGCTTTTCCATTCGCCTGGAATAAGCAGTCGAATGGATAAAATGACCCCAAACAAAATCGGTACCGGTAAGATAAAGACCGAACGCCAGCCAAACAGATCGACCAACCAACCGCCTATTAAAGGACCGGCCGTCATTCCGAGATAGACGGCTGATGTCATCCAACCTAGAGCGGCACCCCTTCCACCTGCTGCGTAAATTCGAGAGATCATGGCCATACCTGCGCTTGCCAAAACAGCGCCAGCCGCACCTTGAACAACACGCCCTGCCAGTAGTACTTCGATATTAGGCGCAAATGCAGCCATAGTGCCGCCCAGCGCAAACAAGCCACAACTGATAAGGAATGATTTTTTCAGGCCAATCAGATCCGATAGACGCCCGCCTGGCAGTTGTGAGATCAGACTCACGAGAAGGAAGATGGCTGGAATCCAACTGATCAATACCGCATTAACTTGAAGATCCTGAGCAATAGCAGGCAGTGCGACAAGGGATGCCGATACGGCTAAAGGAAATTGCAGAATCGCTAGACTGAGGATAATCAGTGCTTTAAGTCGAGCTTGTGAATAACGCTGATAGTAACGTGCGAACTGTGTCATCAAACGTCCTTATAAAATATTTTAGCCATCAGCTAAATGTCAGCTTTGCACATTAATGTATGTCTAGCTGTTGTAAACACCCCTTTGAGAGGGTGAAGCCCTTTCCCCTCTCTTTCTTTTTTCTTCTTTTAGATCGCTCTGTCCGTGTAAAGCTCAACTTTAGTCAGCGCTGCGACTTCATTGATGTAATCGACAACCTGTGCTGGCATCTGAATGTCTTTAACCATGGTTAGGTTGCGAAGCATTGGAAAGATCATCACGTCATCCCAGCTCAGCAGCCCGCCTCTGTCCGATGGCTTAACCAGCTCAGGTAGATCACTTAAGACCTCTTCAACACGGGATTTGTGTTCAGCCGTATTTTCCAGTGCTTGCTCAAAACTGCACTCAATCATTGCCTCTTTATTGACACGATAAAACTCGATCGCCGATTGAGTTGCAAACTCAGGCAAACCCATCTGCACACTTCGTGGAAACAGAAGAGAGAAAATTGCACGATTCTCTGTCATCAGTGGTTGTGTAAAACGATCAGAGTCACCACCTTCGGCTATGACCTGATCAGTTTTACCTAATTCATCCAATTTATGAGCAATATCCAAACTTTCACCGATCGATTGACCATCAATTTCTAAAATCGGCACCATTTTTTTGCCAACTCGGTCGATACAACTGTCGGCATCGTCATTTAGCAGGTAGACCGACTCAAAATTAACCTGTTTGTATTTAGCGACCATGTCAGCACGGACACAGAATGGGCAATGATCGTATTGGAAAAGCTTCATGACAACTCTCTTAAACTGGGAGGGAACTATTAGAGCACATCTTCTCTATGAGTATGTATCAACCTAGATAAGATAATTGCTATTCTCTATTCAAAGATGTGAGGAGGAGCCTCAATGAACAAAGCCATTCAAGACCTTTATCCAGAGAGCCATAGCCACTGTTTCGGCTGTGGTCGATCAAACGCTGACGGCTGGCATTTGAAGAGTTATCTAAAGGGTAATAGAACCTTTGCGCACTTCACACCAGAACCGCAATACAGTGGCGGCGTTCCTGGACATCTATACGGCGGCGCGGTCGCCTCCCTACTCGACTGTCACGGCACAGCTTCAGCGGCAGCCTTCAGTTTTCTTCAGAAGCATGAAACACTCAAACAAGACGACAAGATTCAACGCCATGTGACAGGACAGTTGAACATTAAATACATCACCCCCACTCCGATGGGCGTAGAGTTGGAGTTAAAGGGTGAGTTGCTATCGATTGAAGGCCGAAAAGTGCAGGTGAAATTGGCCCTATCAGCCAAT
Source organism: Marinobacterium sp. xm-d-530 (assembly GCA_949499045.1). Classification (GTDB taxonomy): domain Bacteria; phylum Pseudomonadota; class Gammaproteobacteria; order Pseudomonadales; family Balneatricaceae; genus Marinobacterium_E. The sequence continues at coordinate 1,977 of CATEEE010000123.1, forward strand.
GAGAGGCTCTGTGCAGAGGCAGAGATGATTGCGTTTGGAGTTGAGTAATTGTTGGATGACAGGCTGAATGCCTGTCATCTCAGATCTTGGGTCGATTAGTACCGACCCGCCATATCATCCATAGAGATCGGTTTAATTTTGCTGCCCTGTCCGGCACAGCCGAAGGCTTCAAAGCGATCTTTAACAATACCCGAAGCTGCATCGCGAGCTGCGGCTAAGAATTTACGAGGGTCAAACTCGCTCTTCTTCTCGGCCATCATACGACGCATTGCACCTGTCATTGCCAAGCGAATGTCGGTATCAATGTTGACCTTACGAACACCGTTTTGAATCCCTTTGACAATCTCCTCTACCGGTACACCATAAGTAGGCTTCAACTCACCACCGAACTCACGAATGATCGCCAACCACTCTTGTGGAACACTGGAGCTTCCGTGCATCACTAGATGGGTGTTTGGAATGGATTTGTGAATCGCTGCTATCCTATCAATTGCTAGAATATCGCCCGTCGGTGGACGTGTGAACTTGTAAGCACCATGGCTGGTACCTATAGCAATCGCTAAAGCATCAACGCCAGTTTTCTGCACAAAGTCTTTAGCTTCATCTGGATCCGTCAGCATTTGATCATGGCTCAGAATACCCTCTGCACCCTGACCATCCTCTTCACCCGCTTCACCTGTCTCAAGCGAACCAAGACAACCTAGCTCACCTTCAACCGATACACCGACGACATGTGCCATTTCACACACCTGTCGTGTGACATCGACGTTGTATTCGTAGGTCGATGGCGTTTTACCATCGCTCATCAACGAACCATCCATCATGACACTGGAAAATCCAGAACGAATCGACTGCATACAGACTGCAGGTGATGCACCGTGATCCTGGTGCAAAACGACTGGAAGATCTGGATGAGTTTCTATTGCCGCCAAAATCAGATGGCGCAGGTAAGCTTCACCTGCGTAGGTGCGAGCGCCAGCAGATGTCTGCAAAATCACAGGACTGTCTGTTGCCTGTGCCGCTTGCATGATCGCTTGCACCTGCTCAAGGTTGTTAACATTGAACGCAGGAACGCCGTAGCTATTCTCTGCGGCGTGATCAAGTACCTGACGTAAGGATACTAGTGCCATTGTGTACCTCCGAAGAGTCTATTAAGTTGTTGGATTGATGGGTTAAGCCACCAACTCTGAAAAGTCTTGAATGACGCGATCGGGGTTAGCCGACTCTATCGGTTCACCCATGTTGTAACCGTAAGGCAGTAACCAAACATCAATGCCTGCATTACGTGCCGTTGCCGCATCGATAGATGAGTCACCGACAAACAGAGCATCGTCTGCTGAAACTTGCCACTGTTCAAGGCAGTCTAAAATCGATGTTGGATCCGGTTTCTTAACAGGAAAACTGTCACCACTTACTACAATATCGAAGAGTTCTGTTAGACCGTGTGCAGCTAAAACACGATCGGTATAACGACTCTCTTTGTTAGTCACAACCGCTAACTTGATACCCTGAGCCCCCAGTTTCTTAACAACCTCAATGACATGGGGGTAGAGATAACTGGTGGTCCCGCAGCAGCGTTGGTAGTGCTTATCAAAAACGGGCAGTGCGCCTGCCAAAATAGGACCCGCTTCAATCTCTTCTATGGATTGGTTATGAATAAAGGCCAACGCTTTAATCAGCAACGCACGTGTGCCGTGTCCTATCCAGGCGTTGACCTGCTCTTGTGTCACCGTTGCATAACCACACTCTTCAAGGGTGGCATTGGTGGCATCAAAGATCTCTGGTGCGGTCTCTACTAAGGTACCGTCGAGATCAAACAACATCGCTTTATACATTGCCACTCCCCCTATACTCGCTGACGAACCGCATCAGCAACCGCGGTAGCGGTAATGCCGAAGTACTCATAAAGAACGGGAGCCGGTGCTGAATCACCAAAGCTGTCGATCCCTACAACACCGCCTTTTCTGCCGACATATTTGCGCCAGAAATCGGTATGCGCAGCTTCAACGGCCACGGCAGGAAGATCAGATGGAATAATCTGTTCTTGGTAATCCTCAGATTGACGATCAAACAGATTAGTACAAGGCATTGAGACCACTCGCGTTGAGATCCCCTCAGCCGCTAATGTCTCTTGAGCTTGCAACGCCAGTTGCACCTCAGAACCCGTTGCCATGATAACCGCTTGTGGACTGGCCATATCAGAAAGGATGTAACCACCTTTGCGCACCTTGTCTGCATCAGAGGCTGCGTTCAGTACTTTAGGCATCCCCTGTCTTGAGAGCGCTAAAGCAGAAGGACCATCCTGTCGCTCAACCGAATGAGCCCAGGCCGTTGCCGTTTCAAGTGCATCACAAGGACGCCATACATCAAGACCTGGAATAATACGCAAGCTTGGAACCTGCTCTATACTCTGGTGTGTTGGGCCATCTTCACCCAAACCAATCGAGTCATGAGTGAAGACATGAACCACACGCTGTTTCATCAGTGCAGCCATTCGAATCGCATTGCGCGAGTAATCACTGAACGTCAGGAAGGTACCGCCATAAGGTAAGTAACCACCATGCAGTGCCATACCATTCATAATTGCAGCCATACCAAACTCACGTACACCGTAAGAGAGGTGGTTACCCCAAGTATCCCGGCCAGCATAGGTTGCTGTTTTGAAGTTAGTCAGGTTCGAACCGGTTAAATCGGCACTGCCACCAAAAAACTCTGGCACCAAAGGGGCAATCGCATCAAGGGCATTTTGACTCGCTTTACGTGTCGCAACATCCCCTTCAGACGCAGCAATTTGAGCCATGACATCGGCAATCTTAGATTGATACTCGTCGCTCAACTCCCCCATCATACGACGTCTGAATTCTGCCGCTTTTTCTGGAAATACTTTAGCGTACTCAGCAAAACGAACATCCCATTCAGCCTCTTCCGCTCGCCCTGAATCGGTACAATCCCAAGCACTCTTCACATCCTCAGGAATATCAAAGGGCGCATGATTCCAATTCAGTGCAGCGCGTGTCGCAGCGACCTCATCGGCACCCAGTGCCGCACCATGAACATCGTGTGTACCGACCTTATTAGGGGAACCTTTACCGATGTCAGTTTTTGTACAGATCAACGTCGGTTTGCCATCGGCCAGTACCGCTTGAGCTTTGGCGGCTCGAATCGCGGCATCAACAGCTGAGGCATCATGACCATTCACATCTCGGATCACATTCCAGCCATAGGCTTCAAATCGTGCCGGCGTATCATCAGCAAACCAACCTTCAACATGACCATCAATCGAGATGCCGTTGTCGTCGTAGATCGCAATGAGCTTAGACGTTCTTAGAGTTCCAGCCAGTGAGCAGACCTCGTGGCTTATACCCTCCATCATGCAACCATCACCCAAGAAACAGTAGGTGAAATGGTCCACTATGGTGTGGCCTGATTCATTAAATTCAGCCGCCAACATCTTTTCTGCCAGCGCGAGACCGACGGCATTCGAGATACCCTGACCTAGAGGTCCCGTCGTGGTCTCCACACCCGGCGTAATGCCGACCTCAGGGTGACCTGGTGTCTTAGAGTGCAGTTGGCGGAACTGTTTAAGTTCATCGATTGGAAGATCGTATCCCGTTAAATGCAGCAGTGCATAGATCAACATTGAACCGTGACCATTGGAGAGTACAAAACGGTCGCGATCTGGCCAATGTGGATTGGCAGGACTGTGTTTCAAGTGACGGTTCCAAAGAACCTCTGCTATCTCTGCCATACCCATGGGTGCACCAGGGTGACCCGATTTTGCGGCTTCTACGGCATCGATCGCTAGAAAGCGAATCGCATTGGCCATCTCGTTTGCCATAGCGGCATTCGGTGCTGTTCTGTTCATCTGTTACTCCTAATTAGCTAAGGCCTTAACCACGACCCAAGGCACGATTACGACGTTCCATCATGCGCCACACAAAGGGTGTAAAGATCAGCTGCATCGCCAGCTCCATCTTGCCGCCGGGAACAACGATGGTATTGGCACGGGACATGAAGCTGTTACCGATCATGTTCAAGAGATACTGGAAGTCGATCCCTTTAGGGTTAGCAAAGCGAATAATCACCATGCTCTCATCGGCAGAAGGGATGTCTCGAGCAATGAAAGGGTTAGAAGTATCGACCATCGGTACGCGTTGGAAATTCACGTGCGTATGTTCAAATTGAGGGCAGATGTAGTGAATGTAATCGGGCATACGACGCAGAATCGTATCCGTTACCGCTTCAGCACTGTAACCACGCTGGTTCTTATCGCGCCAAAGCTTTTGTGTCCACTCAAGGTTGATGACTGGAACCACACCGATACGAAGATCTGGGTACTGGGCGATATCGTTCTGCTCGGTTTTTACCGCGCCGTGCAGACCTTCATAGAAGAGAATGTCAGTATCTTTCTCGATCTCTTCCCAAGGGGTAAATGTGCCCGGCTCTTGTCCGTAGGGCTCCGCCTCATCCTGATTATGAAGGTAAAGACGTTTTTTACCGCCACCCGTTTCTGAATAACTTTTAAATAGACCTTCGAGCTCATCGAACAGGTTATTCTCTGGGCCAAAGTGACTTAAGTGTTTATTACCTGCCGCGTCAGCTTTAGCAAGCTGTTCCTTCATTGCCGTTCGATCGTAACGGTGAAAGCTATCACCCTCGACAATCGCGGCTTTAACGTTTTCCCGACGAAAGATGTTTGAGAAAGTACGAGTAACGGTTGACGTACCTGCACCTGATGAGCCGGTAATCGCAATAATTGGGTGACGTTCTGACATAATTATTCTCCAGGTCCAGTAACTTAATCGCGGAATAGACTGCGTTCAGCAAAGAGCGGCATATCTTCGCCTTTCTCTTCGATCGGTTCGTTGTGGTAACGCTCGATGCGCTCTACTTCATTTTTGGAACCGAACACCAAACCTATGCGCTGGTGCAATTCGGTCGGCATCACATCCAGCATTGGGTAGCTGCCCGTACTGGCACGTCCACCTGCCTGTTCGATAATCATGCCAACAGGGTTCGCTTCATAGAGCAGTCGTAATTTGCCGGCCTTGCTTGGATCTTTGGTATCACGGGGATACATGAACACCCCACCCCGCATTAGGATACGATGAGCCTCCGCGACCATCGAAGCGATCCAACGCATATTGAAGTCTTTACCGCGAGGACCGGTCGATCCCGCTAAGCACTCGTCAACATAGCGTTTAACTGGCGCTTCCCAGAAACGGCTATTGGAGGTATTGATCGCAAACTCCTGAGTGTCTTCAGGAATAGTGATACTTGGGTGAGTCAACATAAACTCACCAAGGGCAGGATCCAGCGTAAAGCCAACCACGCCATTACCAACTGTAAGAATCAGCATGGTCGATGGACCGTAAAGCGCGTATCCAGCCGCTACCTGCTGTGATCCGGGCTGCAGAAACACCTCCTCTTGAATAGGCGTTGTGGCATCATCCGGTGCACGAAGAATCGAGAAAATACTGCCCACTGAGACGTTCACATCAATATTTGAAGAACCATCGAGTGGATCAAAAACAATCAGGTAACGACCTTTCGGATTTCCCTCTGGAATATCCAGAGCCTCATCCATCTCTTCAGAGGCCATACCCAGAAGATGACCGCCCCACTCTGTCGTTTTAATAAAGATGTCGTTACTCAGGACATCCAGTTTCTTCTGGGCTTCACCTTGAACATTGATACTGCCACCGGCATCTTCATTATGTTCACCGTGCAGACCCGCCAACTCGCCGTAAGCGACAGCTTTCGCGATCTGCTTACAGGCCATCGCCACATCCAAAATCAAGGCGTTAAAATCACCGCTGGCACTTGGGTAACGACGACGCTCTTCGATTAGGTATTGAGTTAGCGTCGTTCTATTGGTTCTAAATGGCATATCAGTTGCCTCTTATTATTTTAAAAATCGGTATCGTTAAGCGATCAATTGAGCCAGCTGCTCTAAATTCACATCGCTTAATGTAGGAACAATCAAATCAGCCCCAGTGAAATCATGGTGCTTCGAAAATTCATTAGGGGTTATGACGGTAGCAAGACCTGCGCCTTTAGCTGCTCTCAAGCCATTGTTGGTATCTTCAATGGCAATCGCCTCTGTCGCAGAGAGACCTAAACGCTCTAAAGCTTGAAGGTAGACACTGGGATCTGGCTTTTTATTCGGGGCAGTTACTGCGTTTTCGACAACCGTGAACGTCTCTTGCCAGTCGTCACCCATGGCGTGGGAAAGCAGTGCTTCGATGTTGGCAGGGGTTGTCGTGGTAGCGATGGCTAGCTTCAAACCAGCAGACTTCGCCGCCTCTATTAGCTCTAAAACACCTGGGCGCATTGCCACATCTCCGCAAGCGACCATCTCTTCATAACGAGCCGTTTTAGTCGCATGCAGTTCTGGAATGATTGAGTCGATACGCTCTTCACTGACTTGAACGCCTCGATCAGGCCTTTGATTCCAGTAGTGACGAATACGCTCTTTGCCACCAGAAACTTCGAGCAGCT
>CATEEE010000124.1 GCA_949499045.1 Marinobacterium sp. xm-d-530
ACCCTCTCTACTACTTAAAGAATGCACATACTTTAATTGACTGGGTTATTCAGGTTCATCAGGATCTACTCACTGCTCATGAATTAGATCAGCTGGTTCAGTTTCAGTCTTTGAGTGAGAAGGCTCAGGCACTATTGATAAGAATGGTGATGCGCAGCCAATCTCATTTTTTACTGGGTCATATCGCTCACTACCAAGAGATTACTGAGCCAACTGAAGCATTAATAGAAGTACTTAAAAGCGCCAACTTAATCGCAATCAACCAAGAGTTAACCCTGCAAGAGTGTTTTAAACTGCTCAATAAGCAAGAGTTGTTGTCGCTTCACAACCAAGTGAGCAGACAAACGATAAGTAAAAGCAGTTCAAAGCAGTCAATTTTTGAGTCACTGAACGCGACCTACGCTGACACCCTCCGCTTACACCAGTACCTACCAGAGTGCGGTGACAGCATACATCTTTTGTGTGATCCGCTGTTTGAGCGTCTGAAGTTGATGTTTTTTGGCAATTTGCACCAAAGTTGGAGTGAATTCGTCGTCACAGAGCTGGGGTACTTCAACTATGAGCCGGTTGAACTTAGCCATGAGAGCCGAGCGTTTCACCGCCGAGAAGATCTTGATCAATACATCGGCTTAGAGCAACTTTTGACAGACGCAAGTGCCATGTCACTCGATGACAAGATTGCGGCTGCACAAGCTGTTGAACCAGTAAGTTCTTGGCTGTCAGGTCGAAGAGATCGTGTGCTCTATCTATTGGCGAGGGAGTTAGAGCGGGAAGATAAGTCACTGGCTCTGCTCGTCTACCAAACACTGAGCATTCAAGATGCTCACATCCGAGAACTTCGTTTACTAGAGAAGTTAGAGAGACCCAAGGAGTGTCATGAACGGACCCTGTTATTACAGCAGGAGAATCCTACACCCTTAACCCAACTGGCTTATCAGCGTCTGTTAAAACGAAGCAGTAAAAAACTGAGCATAGAATATGAGGCGCCAACACTGTTATCACCGCCTCAACAGAAAGTCACCCTTGATCAGTTGGTGGGGGTTTCTGTTGAGCGACAGGTTGCGGAGCACTTAACTGACCAAAACAGTCAAAGTTTTTATGTTGAGAACAGTCTGATTAATGGATTGTTTGGCCTACTCTTTTGGGACGTTATCTACGCACCCATTCCAGGAGCCTTCTTTAACCCATTTCAATCTCGGCCGGCCGACCTCTATCGACGTCATTTTAAAGAGAAACGAAAGGACCTAATAAAAGAGGCTTTCGCTCAATTCGACAGCGGGAAGTATCAACAGACCATACGAGCTCGATATGAAACCAAACGGGGTATTACCAATACCTTCATGAACTGGTCGGTACTCACTGATGAACTTATAGATCTGGCACTCGCTTGCATCCCTGCGACCCATCTAAAAGAGATCTTTGAACGACTGCTCGGTGATATCAGAACACACCGCAGCGGGTTTCCCGATCTTATTAGGTTTGAACCTGATTCAAACCGCTATGAACTGATTGAGGTGAAGGGTCCCGGAGACCGACTTCAAGATAATCAGAAGCTCTGGCTCGATTTCTTTGTGCGCAATAACATCCCCTGCTCTGTCATCTGGGTCGATTGGAGCCGATCGGAATGAGATCACTATCTATCCGTACGCTGTGCGAATTTTGCGATCGTGCAGGTGATATTGATCTTAGATATACACCTGCGCCCACTGCGCTGGAAGGAATTCAAGGACATAAACGTTTACAGACACGACGCCCTAAAACCTATATTGCTGAGTTTCCTTTGGCTGAGGATATCGATGGCTTCCACCTCAAGGGAAGAGCTGATGGATGGGACCCTAGCCAAAATCGGGTGGAAGAGATTAAGACACACCGAGGTAATCTTGAACGCCAATCGTCGGGCCAGCGACAACTCCATCTAGCACAACTTCGCAGCTACGGTGCCATGTTATGTCTGCGTGAATCGTTACAAGAGATACACCTTAGACTGAGTTACTTAGAGATTGCTTCAGACGAAGTCACCCACTTCGATTTCACTGTCGCTGCTGACGAGTTGATTAGCGAACTCACACAGCGGGTAACACAGTTTCGAGCTTGGCAGGATACTCTAGATCGACATAGAGAGGCACGACAAAACAGCATTAAGCCTCTCACCTTTCCTTTTCCCAGTTTTAGAAAGGGACAACGGGAGTTAGCGGAAGCCGTCTACAAAGCGAACAACAGGGCTAAACAACTTCTTATAGAGGCGCCGACTGGCTCTGGAAAAACCTTAGGCACGCTATTTCCTGCCATTAAAGCACTGCAGACAGAGTCGTTGGACAGTCTCTATTATCTGACAACCCGAAACACCGCTCGGCAAGTGGCATTGGATGCTTTTACATTGATTCAAAGCGACTCCCCTCTTCCTCTCATTCTGGTTGAGATGACCTCAAAAGAGGCTGGCTGCATAGAACCCGACAAACTGTGCCAGGCTGATAGCTGCCCATTGGCAAGAGGCTTTTTTGATCGCTTGCCAGCTGCCCGTGATAAAGCGTTTACAAAACAGCAAAAGACCTTTGATCAAGCAACACTGCAAAGTTTGGCGAAACAGTATTCGCTATGCCCCTATTTCCTTGGTCAAGAGCTGTCGCGCTGGGCCGATATTGTGGTAGCTGATATCAACCAATTCCTAGCCCCTAGCGCTATTTTGTATGGCTACCTTGTCCAAGATGAGCGTAAGGTCTCTGCACTGGTGGATGAGTCTCACAACTTGATCAGTCGCTGTCGTGACCTCTATTCGCTAGAACTTCGTCAGAGTGATTATCGTTTTGACTCAAATAATCACGATTTGCAGCGCGCATTGGATGCTGTGCAACGAGCCTGGCAACTGCTGTTTAGTGATCGATCAGGTGAACAGGCGTTTATTAACTACCTACCTGACAAACTGGAGATCGCACTGCAAAAGCTCTGTTCAATCATTGGTGAAGAGCTGGCCAATGATCCGTCCAGCATTGAGCTACAAAACCTTCTGTTTGCCTCTTCAGCCTATTTAAAGCTGGCCGAACAGTTTGGCGAGCACTCCATTGCGAGAGTAGAGAAACCTCGTCGAGGTAGAGGTGAGTTAGCCATCCTTAATATGGATCCGTCCCTATTTTTAATGGAGCGCTGGCAATCACTTCATAGCCTGACGCTGTTTTCAGCCACGCTAAAGCCCTTTGACTATTATCAGCAGCTGCTCGGGCTCAATGACCCTGTCTCGGGCTCACTCCCCTCACCGTTCGAACCTGATCAGATCCGCTTAACCATTCGAAGAGATATCGATACTCGTTATCAATTCAGAGAGAGATCGATACGACCTATCGCAGAGTTACTGGTGGAGCAGTATCACCAAAACCCCGGCAACCACCTATTCTTCGCCTCAAGCTTTAGCTACTTAAACGACATTGCACAGGCTGTCGCTGAGATTGATCCTGACATGGACCTGCACCCACAAAGCCAGGCTATGTCTAATGAAGAGCGTCAGGCCTTTCTGGATGCGTTTACACCGACGAGTCGAAAACTTGGCTTGGCAGTACTGGGCGGGCTTTTTTCTGAGGGGGTCGATCTTCCTGGAGATCGACTGATTGGTGTAACAGTCGCCACTTTGGGTCTACCGCCCTTTGATCAATTCCATAATCTGATGCGACACAGTTTTGATGAGCGATTTGGTCGGGGCTATGAATACACCTATCTCTATCCAGGCTTACAGAAAGTGATTCAGGCATGTGGGCGGTTGATACGTACAGCTGAGGACCGGGGAACCCTAACCCTTATTGACCCTCGATTTGCATCGCCTGAGGTTCAAGCGATGCTGCCGAGCTGGTGGCCTTCGCCTCATCTTCGATAAGGCTCCAACGGGTATATCCCGTTGGAGCGGTCTTTTAAAGGCCGCGATCCAATTAACTATCCAGCATTCCCTGATGCACGATAAAGTCGATAATCTCCTGTAGTCCTTGACCCTCTTTTAGATTGGTAAAGACCCAAGGTTTCTCTGGGCGCATGCGGTTTGTGTCCGACTCCATAACAGAGAGATCCGCACCAACGTAAGGTGCCAAATCGATCTTATTGATGACCAGCAGATCCGATTTAGTAATACCCGGTCCACCTTTACGAGGAATCTTTTCACCCTCTGCCACATCGATCACGTAGATGGTCAGATCCGCCAGTTCAGGACTGAAGGTCGCACTGAGGTTATCACCGCCAGACTCAACAAAGACAAGATCCAAGGTTTTATGACGTTGCGCCAGCTCCTCAACCGCTGCTAGGTTCATGGAGGCATCTTCACGAATCGCTGTGTGAGGGCAACCGCCCGTTTCAACACCGATGATACGGTCAGGCTCAAGCGCTTCAGCGCGAGTCAGAATTTTTGCATCCTCTTGGGTGTAGATATCATTGGTCACTACGGCAAGGTTGTAGTGATCTCGCATCGCTTTACACAAAGCTTCGAGAAGCGCTGTTTTACCGGAACCAACTGGACCACCTACGCCAATACGAAGTGGGGATTTATAGTCACTCATGACTGCTCCTAAGATCTAAATAATCGTGTGTACTGAGTTTCGTGCCGACTGCTCGCGATCGCCAATGCTGGTGTCACGCTATTGGGATTAACTACCCCTTTAGATAGCTCAACCGACTTCTCTATGTATTCTGCCATTCGTTGCAGTGTCTGCTGACCTTGAGTTTGGCCTAATGGAATCAGCTTTACTCCAGCCATGACTGCGTTCTCTAGCCAGCTCCAAAGATATCCGGCAAACAACTTATCCCGAGGGATTTTCCATTGATGAGCTGCGATAGCGATACCGGCTAACTGAGTTCGCTGACAGGCCTCTAAGACAAGACCCTGCAGGTTAACATCCAGCTGTGGCAGCAGACGCGCTAACGCCGCCCCCCGCTGTTTCTCCTCAAGCCGAAGCTCTTTGGTTTCGCGCCAAGCGATCAGCTCTTTAGTTAACTGATTAAATGCCTGTGCATCATTTTCATCTAATGCTATTAGCATGCGATCCAGCATTGGAAGTTCCAGGGTCGTTAGCGAGTGATTCAACTGCCCTGTTAACCACTCTTCAAATCGACCTTGAGTGTCTATCCAACCCGCTTCGACCGCCAGCTCCAACCCTTGCGAATAAGTAAAGGCACCGACCGGCAGAGATGGGCTGATCAGCTGGAAAAGACGAAGATCACTTAGCACGCTGCGCCTGTACTCGTGTTTTAATCTGATTAGCAACCGCCACAGTGGTAGCGATGGAACCAACAACCGCTAATGACAGAGCTGCATGTTCTATTGAAGAGAAGGCGTGCCCCAAGGCTGAGGCTACATTAGAGTGATCGCCCGTATGAGCAAACGCCGCTGAAGGAGCGACCAAGAAAAGGGAGAATAATTTAACGTTCATCGTTTATGTTCCTATTTATTTCCTAAACTGTATCGAATTAATGCGAATGTTCATGGCCACCTGAATGGCTATGCGAGTGGCTATGAGAGTGTCCATGACTGGAACCACCATAAGCACCCGCTTCTGGTTCAAACGGCAGTGACTCACAGGTCACAGAGCCACCCAATCCAACCACCATATCGTCCAACACATGATCATGTTGATAGCTGACATATTGATCATTGATCTCAAGCGGCACATGGCGGTTACCTAAGTGGTAACA
>CATEEE010000125.1 GCA_949499045.1 Marinobacterium sp. xm-d-530
CGGGAGAGTTGCTTGCAGACGTTCCCGATATGGATGAGGTCGATACACAACTGGCTATCGATGCTGCCGATGCGGCATGGGCTGATTGGAAAGCGGTTCCCTGCAAACAGAAAGCGAACATTATCCGCCGTTGGTTTGATCTGGTCATGGAAAATCAAGAGGATCTTGCTCGTCTAATGACGGCTGAGCAAGGTAAGCCGCTAGCAGAAGCGCGAGGTGAAGTGGCCTATGGTGCAAGTTATATTGAGTGGTTCGCTGAAGAGGCCAAACGTGTTTATGGCGATACCATTCCTGCCGCAACCGGTGATAAGCGTCTAGTTGTAATCAAGCAGGCAGTTGGCGTGGTGGGAGCGATTACACCTTGGAACTTCCCCAATGCGATGATCGCTCGCAAGATTGCTCCCGCTCTTGCAGCGGGCTGTCCAGTGGTTGCTAAACCGGCAGAGGATACTCCGCTCTCATCTCTCGCACTGGCTGAACTTGCAGCACGTGCAGGGATACCTGCAGGTCTTATCAATATCGTGACCAGTTCTCGTGCCAATGCGGCTGCCGTAGGCAGTGCGCTAACGGGCTCAGATAAAGTTCGTAAAATTTCGTTCACAGGCTCGACACAGGTTGGCAAGATTTTAATGAAACAAGCGGCAGACAGTGTCAAAAAAGTGAGTATGGAGCTGGGAGGGAATGCGCCCTTTGTCGTTTTTGATGATGCTGATTTGGATGCGGCTATCGATGGTGTGATTGCTTCAAAGTACCGAAATACTGGCCAAACCTGTGTCTGCGCCAACCGAATTATTGTTCAGAGTGGTGTCTATGAGTCTTTCCTTCAGAAGCTAGCTGAGCGTGTTTCAACTTTTAAAGTGGGTAATGGTTTAGAAGTGGAAGACGCTGTTCAAGGTCCTCTAATCAACCAAGCTGCAGTTGAAAAAGTTGAACGACACATTAAAGACGCGGTAGAGAAGGGGGCTAGGGTTGTATTGGGTGGTAAACCTCATGAGCTTGGCGGAACCTTTTTTGAACCGACTATATTGGCCGACATAACAACGGATATGTGTGTGACCTACGAAGAGACCTTTGGTCCAGTTGCACCTATCTACAAGTTCGATACTGAGGAAGAGGCGATCGCACTGGCAAACGATACAGAGTTTGGCTTGGCTGCCTATTTCTACAGTCGCGATATCGGTCGTGTTTGGCGTGTTGCTGAAGCGCTGGATGTTGGTATCGTTGGTATTAATGAGGGGATCATCTCTTCTGAAATGGCACCCTTTGGTGGAGTGAAACAGAGTGGTCAGGGCCGAGAAGGTTCCAAATACGGCTTAGATGACTATTTGGAGATTAAATACCTCTGCATGGGCGGTATATAATCGCTGCAAGTTAAAAAGCCCTCTATCGAGAGGGCTTTTTCGTTTTACAGTTTCCAGCTTGGATCTTTCTGGTCTATCAGTCGAATCAACGCCGGCCACTCTGGATGACGCACTTTTGCGTTTGCCTGAGCTTCACCACCCTCAAACTGATGGCGAGTTTTACGCATTATCTCTTCATCAATAGGGTTTAAGTTACCTGCAGCCATTGCAGCCAATTGCACCTCTGCATTTCTAATGAAAGCAAAGTGTCTTACAAATGCCCACGTACAGCTAGGACCTGCAGTCAGTAGTCCATGATTTTTCAGAACAAGCGTGTGGTTGGTTTCACCTATTGCAGCAGCAAGTCTTGGGCCTTCAGAGCCATCCAGAACGATCCCTTCAAAGTGATGGTAACCGGTGCGTTCGAAAAACTGGCAGCCCTCTTGGGTAACAGGAATCAAAAGGGAATCCAAAGCACAAATTGACTGTGATATTGGCTCATGTGTATGAAGTATACAGTGCAGATCTGGGCGAGCTTTATGAATCGTAGAGTGAATCATGTATCCCGCTTTGTTTACGTTCCACTCACTTTCAGAGAGCGCGTTCCCATCTATATCGATTTTAATCAGGTCAGAAGCACGCATTTCATCATATCGAACCCCAAATGGATTTATAAGGAACTCATCGGTTCCAGGAATACGTAAGCTGATGTGGTTGTAAACAATGAATGTCCATCCGAAATGGTCAACCATTCTGTAGGTCGCCGCGAGCTGAAGGCGGGCCTGCCACTCGTTATCACTCATACCTGCTGGTGCTTCAGGAAGTTCAACCTGAAATCTTGGGTCATTACTCATGTTCTTTCCTTTTACTTATTCGGTGTCGAGCACTTCAATATTGTGGATCAACTTGTGAAGTGTTCCCACAAATTGAACTAACTCTCGCTCGTCAATCTCTTTAATTACTCTCTCATGGCGTTCAATCACTACGCTTAAAAATTGTTGATGCAGAATCCAGCCTTTATCATTAAGGGACCAACGTTTTTGCTTACCATTCGGTGTTGCTGTCTCGCCTATAAGAAGATCTTGTGAGTCTAATTTAGCAATGGCTCTGCTTGCCGCCGCCTTATCTATACTTATGAGGGAGCAGACTTCAGCTGCCTTTTGATTAGGTTGATAAGCCAGTGATGCAAGAACCCGCATCTCAACCGATCCCAAACCAAATTGAGATAGGTACTGGCTCGAAGAGTAGCTTGTCAGCCGATTGGCGATTACAGAGAGAAGGTGTTGAGGGTATCGATCATAGTCGAGAACTTCATGACCTTCTCTGTGCCGAGTGATATTCAATTTATCTGTCATTAACCTTCAATCGCAGCCTGAGGTTTTTCACCCATCACAGTGGTTCGGTGAAGTTCACGACGGAATCCATCGTAATCATTAAACGCACGGTGTAGACAGATGCGATTGTCCCAAATAGCAACGGTGTCCTCTTCCCAGCGTAAACGACAACAGAAGAACTCCTGCGTTGCGTGTTCGTGAAGAAATTTAAGAAGAGGTTCCGATTCGCGACGTTCCATTCCTTCTATATTTACCGAGTAGACGCCATCAACATAGAGTGACACCTGTCCAGACTCTGGGTGCTTACGAACGATCGGGTGGAAGTTGCCGCGCATCATAGCGTCGATATCAATTTCTAACTCGATATCGGTCATTGAGGACATGTTCTTAGTCTGTTCAACCACTTTCTTCATGGAGCCAATCACGCGGTCAGCAGCCATATGAACTTTCAATGGAGCTAGCATTTTTTTCATTCCGGCCGATAGGCTCTCGTATGCCATGACTGAGTTGTACCAGATGGTGTCACCGCCATACGGTGGAATTTCGATACCGTGAAGTATGCTGATAGAAGGTGGACGTTCCAGGAATGCTGAATCGGTGTGGTGACCGCCGCCAAAGATGATTTTCGACTTAGTATCAGCCTCTTTGATTACTGGCTGTACATCTGGGAAGTCAGGTAGGCCGGTTGTATAAGCGTCAGTGCCTAGCTCGCCAAAGCGTTTTGTTAATTCCAACTGATCAGCAGGGGAGAGATTCTGCTTACGCAAGAAGATCATCTTATGGTGCCAAAGTGCCTCTTTGAGCTCTTCAAAGGCTTCTTCATCAAGATCTTTTAATTGAACATCCAGTACCTCAGCACCCATCGATGAGGCCAGCGGTAGCGTTTTGATCTGTTTGCCTTGGTATGGGTGGTTTTTATAAGGCTGATCATCATGAATTAGATCGGTATCCATTGAGCTCATTGCTTCTCTCCGTGGGTGTTATTTATTGTGAGAAGAACAATAGAACCAAAAAGTTGATATGTCAACTTTCTGCTTTTTCTCAACTAAATCGGTCAAAAGTGATCTCTTTTTTTGTGCATTGCGAAAGCTAAATTTAATTCCGCTCAATATCCGCTATAATCCGCACCTGATTTCAAGATAGAGGCTTTGAATAATGTCGACTCAGGCACTTATTTCGCAGTTACAAACCATTGTTGGTAAGAAGAACGCAATAACCGAGTCTGATCGTGTGGCGCCATACGCTACCGGTTTCCGTCTGGGTGGTGGTAGTGCATTAGCGGTCGTTCGTCCTGGCACTTTAGTTGAGGTTTGGCACTGTCTGCAAGCCTGTGTCAAAGCGGATGTGATTGTCATTATGCAAGCCGCGAATACCGGTTTGACCGGTGGTTCGACGCCGAATGGTGATGATTATGATCGTCCCATCGTCATCATTAGCACCATGCGTATCGACAGCATTCATTTGATCGATCAGGGTAAGCAAATTGTAGGTCTTGCGGGTTCAACGCTGTTTGGTCTGGAAGATCGCCTGCGTCCCTTCGGTCGTGAGCCTCACTCTGTTATCGGTTCCTCTTGTATCGGTGCCTCAATTGTCGGTGGTATCTGTAATAACTCTGGGGGTGCGTTAGTTCAGCGTGGCCCTGCTTACACTGAGATGTCTATCTTCGCTCAAATCAACGCCGACGGTGAGTTGGAGTTGGTGAACAATCTGGGCATCAATCTGGGGGAAACACCTGAGGAGATGCTTGAAAACCTTCAGTTCGAACGCTATCGAGCTGATGATGTTCAGTACCCAGATCTTCTTGGTTCTGACAACGAGTACAATAATCGAATCCGCGATATCGATGCTGAGACGCCCTCTCGTTACAACAACGATGGTCGTCGTCTCCATGAAGCCTCAGGATGTGCGGGT
Organism: Marinobacterium sp. xm-d-530; assembly: GCA_949499045.1. Lineage (GTDB taxonomy): Bacteria > Pseudomonadota > Gammaproteobacteria > Pseudomonadales > Balneatricaceae > Marinobacterium_E. The sequence continues at coordinate 4,586 of CATEEE010000125.1, forward strand.
AAATTGGCTGTCTTTGCCGTGCGTATGGATACCTTCGAGATTCCCAAGAAGCAGCAGGTGTTCTACGTTGGCACCAATGATCCTGCGGTCATGGAACAGATGCGTCGCGATATTTTGTCGACCTTTAAGAACCTCCCTATCGCGGGTGAATACATCCACCGCACCTGTTATGACGTCTCTAAGAAGTACGGTAAAGATTCGTTTATCGTTATCGACAAACTTGGAGCGTCTTACATGCCGAAGATGTTCGCGATTAAGCGAACGGTCGATCGTTGGACCAATAAGTTAGGATTTTTACCGAAAAACTTCTCTGACAAGATGCTGCAGTGGATGAGCCACCTATGGCCAAACCATCTTCCTGCTAGCATGGAGGAGTATCGAGATCGTTTTGAGCACCACTGGATTCTGGAAACAGGGAATGAGTGTGTCGATGAGATGCGTGCTTACCTTAATGAGTTCTTCAAAACGAATGAAGGTGAGTATTTCGAATGTACCGAGCGCGAAGCAGAGCAAGCGATTCTGCACCGTTTTGTTGCCGGTGGTGCCATCGGCCGTAACAAGGTCATGGAAGGCGATAAGCTAGGCGCTGTCATGACCATTGACGTCGCATTCCCACGTAACGAACGTGACTGGTTTGAAACGCTTCCAAAAGAGTTGGCGGATCAAATTGCCGTTAAAGTCTACTACGGTCACTTCTTGTGTCATGTTATGCACCAGAACTACATCATGAAGCCGGGTGTTGATGCCAAAGCGGTTAAGAACCAGATTTTGGATACTTTTGATGCGCGTGGTGCTGAATATCCGGCTGAGCATAATGTCGGGCATGAATACGCTGCGAAAGAGACTCTTAAAGAGTTCTATCGTAGTCTGGATCCAACCAATGGATTCAACGCAGGTATTGGTCAAACCAGTAAGTTGAAGTACTGGGGTGAGTCATCTTGTGGTTGTGGTAGTGATCATCACTGATCCGCTGAAATGAAAAAGGGAAGCGTAATCGCTTCCCTTTTTTGTATCTGTCCGATGCTTATCGAGTTTTTAGAATGTCAGCGAGCTGATCATTCATATCAATGAGTGAGCGTTCGGTTGTCTCCCAGTTGATGCAGGCATCAGTCACTGAGACACCGTATTTCAATTCACTGAGATCAGAAGGGATCGATTGGTTGCCCTCATTGATATGTGACTCGATCATAAGGCCGATGATCGAGCGGTTACCCTGAACGATCTGATGCATTGCATCTTTAGCCACCAAAGGCTGACGGTTATGATCTTTGTTTGAGTTAGCGTGGCTACAGTCGATCATAATGTTCTGTGGCAGCTTCGCTTTCTCTAGCGCTTGTTCAGTTAGGTTGACGCTAACGGTGTCGTAGTTGGCACGCCCCGCACCGCCTCGAAGTACCACATGACTGTATTGGTTACCCCGAGTGCGGACAATTGACACCTGACCTTCTGAGTTAATACCCAAGAAACTATGCGGGTGGCTGACGGATTGCATCGCATTGATCGCAACATCTAAACTGCCGTCAGTACCGTTTTTAAAGCCAACGGCACCTGAAAGGCCAGAGGACATCTCACGGTGGGTTTGCGATTCAGTGGTACGAGCGCCAATCGCTGACCAAGTAATTAGATCCTGCATGTACTGTGGCGATATAGGATCCAGTGCCTCAGTGGCCAGTGGTAGGCCCATCTCAGCAAGATCAAGAAGAAGTTTACGACCAATGCGAAGCCCCTCTTCAATCTCAAAGCTGTCGTTCATATGAGGGTCGTTGATTAGGCCTTTCCAGCCAACCGTCGTACGTGGTTTTTCAAAGTAGACTCGCATCACCAGATAGAGTGAATCTTTCACCTGCTCTTGCAGCTTCAGTAGGCGACGACCGTATTCGATAGCGGCTTCTGGGTCGTGAATGGAGCAGGGGCCTACAACGATGAACAGGCGCTTATCTTCACGCTTAAGTATCTGTTTGATGGTATTACGGCCAGCCATCACACTGGCGGCAGCTTTATCAGACAGTGGTAACTCTTGTTTCAGTTGGTTGGGTGTGACCAGTGGGTCATTTGATTCGACGTTTAAATCGTCAATACGAGTATCGGTCATGGGTTAAATCCGAATAATCCTTTAAAAGAAGAGCGTTTGTAACACAGTAAATGACCAGGTTTAAGGGCCCTGTCAGTATAAAGTACGAATTTTAGTGATCTATGACCGACAAAACGGAATAATAGCTCTAACTGTGTAATTTAAATCTTCGTTATTGCGATAGATAAGTTTTAATGCGAGGACTTTGTGCGTTCGATTAAATTCACTCTCAGCCTGTTATTGGCGTTCATGTTCACCCTGTCAGGCGCTCAAGCGTCTCTGTTTGGGGGAGACAGTGATGAGCCGTTAGAGGTTGAACAGGCGTTTAAATTCAGTACTCAGCAGCTGGAGGCTAACCGCTTTCTATTAGTATGGGATATTGAGCCTCGCTACTACCTCTACCAAGATCGAATCGAGTTATCACTGCCTGAAGGGGTTAGCCAAGTTAGCCGGTCCGATTCAACCACTGATACCAAAGAGGATCCTGTCTTTGGCGTTGTGGAAGTGTTTCATGATCGTGCTGAGGTGACCATTGAACTGGCACGTCAAAGCACGACTCCCGCTGATGGTCAATTTGAGGTGAGCTACCAAGGTTGCTGGGAAGGGGGGATCTGTTATCCACCGGTTAAGGGTGCGGTTGCTTATGCCGGCCTAACTGAGTCTGCACAGCCAGCTAATAACACATCGGCTAAGGCTGCAACTGCTGAGGTTGTCAGCGAGCAGGATCAGTTTCTACAAGCCCTATCAGGTAGCTCCTCTTGGACCTTGATCGGTGTCTTCTTTTTAGCGGGCTTGGCACTCTCTTTGACACCCTGTGTATTCCCAATGATCCCCATTCTTTCTGGCATTATTGCCGGTCATGGCCATAACACCAATGCGAAGCATGGATTAGTTTTATCGATCATCTATGTACTGGCCATGGCGGTGACTTACACAATTGCTGGAGTTTTGGCAGGTCTGTTTGGGGCGAATTTGCAAGTGGCGCTTCAGGCTCCTGCCGTTATTGCACTGTTCAGTCTACTCTTTGTTTTATTGGCAGGCTCTATGTTTGGTTTCTATGAGCTTCAGATGCCTTCCTCCGTTCAAACTTGGTTGAGTCGGAATTCCGACAAGCAGAAGGGTGGCAGCTATGTTGGTGTGGCTGTGATGGGCTTTCTGTCTGCTTTGATTGTCGGTCCCTGTATGGCGGCTCCGTTGGCTGGCGCTTTAATCTATATTGGTCAAACGGGTGATCCTGTTATTGGCGGTTTAGCGCTTTTCTCACTGTCGATCGGTATGGGGATTCCTCTGATACTGATCGGTACCTCTGCGGCCAAGTATATGCCGCGTGCCGGACTCTGGATGGAGAGCGTCAAAGCCGGTTTTGGTGTGGTCCTTTTGTTGATGGCGGTATGGATGCTAGATCGCATTGTTCCGGTTGAGGTGACCATGGGATTAGTGGCACTGATTTTAATCATCACCTCTGTCTTTATGGGAGTGTTTGAAAGCCACGCCTCTGAAGTCCATGGTGTTAAGAAGATCGCCAAAGGAGTAGGAGTTATTCTGTTGGTTTATGGCGCCTCGTTAACTCTAGGGCTTCTGTCCGGCGGTAAGAGTTTGATCTACCCTCTGAAAGGACTCGTATCCGCAAGTGAAGCAACGACAGCATCGAAAATTGAATTTGTAACGGTGACTAACCCAGTCGACTTAGACGCTCAATTGGATCTAGCTCAATCGAGAGGTCAGGCTGTTCTTCTGGATTACTATGCTGATTGGTGTGTCTCTTGTAAGGAGTTGGATTACGTCACTTTCTCTGACTCAGCGGTTCAGAGCACCATGTCGCAGATGTTACTTGTAAAAGTAGACGTGACCGCTAATGACGAAGCGTCGAAGGAGCTTACAAAACGCCATCAAGTGCTTGGTCCGCCAACACTTATCTTTTATGATGGACTTGGCCAGTATCGAAAAGAGTTAACCTTGGTGGGTGTACCCTCGCCGGAACAGTTTTTACAGATGAGCAAGCAGCTTTAAACCGTTACTAAACCTGGACAATATCTCTATCTAGGCTAGATTTCAGTTTAAGCAACTTAATGTCCGAGCTATTTGGAGTGATGAAAATGAAAAAAAGTACTCTGTTTGCAGCCCTTCTATTGACCCCAGTCGTTGCACTTGCTGGCGACGCGGACAATGGCAAGGAACTTTATGATGAAACCTACTTCGAGCGCGAAATGAACGGTGAAATGCGTGATGATGTGACCTGTGCAACCTGTCACGAACCTGCCTTTTACACCCGCTCAGATCGCATGGCATCCAGCTACAAAAACCTTGAGCAGGCTTGGGTACAAGGTTGTAATGACAAGATGAATGTTGGTTGGTTCCCAGATGAGGTCGCTGACGTTACCGCTTACCTCAACAAGACCTATTACAAGTTCCCACAAGAGTAGGGCTAACAACGACTATTTAAGAGCCAGCATGATGCTGGCTCTTCTGTTTCTAGCGAATGTGCTGTCTACTGATCTCTTTAAATTTAGGGTGATCGGCACGTTGTAACCATTCAAACATAACCATCTCTTTTGAAACGATAACCACCCCACTTTGCTGCATGCGCTGTATCGCCAGTTCTTTATCCTTGGCTTTTCGTGAACTGACTGCGTCTTCGACTACAAACACCTCAAATCCCATTTCACGGAGTTCTAACACGGTTTGGAGAACACAGACATGTGTCTCCATGCCCGCAATAATGATCTGCTTAGGTTCCCATTGGCTCAATGCCGTTTTTATCTGTGATTCACTAACGCATGAAAAACTCAGTTTCTCGAAATGTTCAGCCTTTCCTCTGAGTAAGGATAGTAACGACTCTTCTGTAGCCCCAAGACCTTTGGGGTACTGCTCAGAATAGGCTATGGGTACATCAAGTAGTAACGCCACCTCGACCAGAGCGACGGTGTTGGCGAGGGTCTGCTTGGGAGATTCGACAGCAGGTAACAACTTCCCTTGAACGTCAATCACGAATAGTGTGCAGTTATCTCTGTCGATCAGTACCATGGTGGTTAACCTTTATAGAGTTCGGGCCAATATTTTTCTACGGCTGGCGAGTCTTCAGCGTAGGTGTGGCAGCTATTGAGTTGAGCGGAAACCGGTGATTCGGCCGTGCTTTTTGCTAAACGATGACGCTCTTGAAAAGTAACTTGAATCGCCGTTGTGGCGACTGGGCCTAACAGCTCAACTAAATGTGTACAGCCTTGAACACCGCCAAACAGATCTCTCACTTTTTTGGTAAAGCCGGGTCGAATCGACTCTCCCTCCAGCTGTTTGTAAACCGGTGCTATGCCTGGACACATGGCGTAAGGGGTTGCATCCATAGTCGTTTCAACAGCGTGGATGTTGAGTTCAAGATCCACGGTGAGACGGATAGCCATATCGTGCAGTGGGTCGCCTGCTTTCAAGATAAAGTCATGTAAGGGCATCTCATCTGCTTTTGTATCGACTAGGTGACCCTCAATATCCCAAAGACCGTCTTCACGTTGGTAGCCTGTGCAAGTGACTTGTCGAGTATGGCGGTGCGTCCTTGCGGCCGGTGTGGGTAGTGGCATGATACTCTCCTAGACAATGCGTCGATTGAGGTTGGCATCGGCCATGATGCGTGTGCTGATCTCTTCAATCGAGAAGTTAGTGGTATTGATCGACTGCATGTTGTTTTGGCGGAAATATCGCTCTGCCGTCCGGGTCTCAAGGTCACATTGGTCGAGTGATGAGTATCGACTGTTGGGTCGTCTTTCATTTCGAATAGCGGCAAGCTGGAACGGGTCGATGGTTAGTCCATAGAGTTTTTCACGATGCTGCTTAAGAATCTCTGGTAGGTCATCAGCGCCCATATCCTCTTCGGTCAGCGGGTAGTTGGCGGCACGAATACCATATTGCAGTGCCATGTAGAGGCAGGTAGGCGTTTTACCGCAACGAGAGACACCCACCAAGATGATATCAGCCTCTTTATACTGTTGAGTTCGTGCACCGTCATCGTTATCCAGCGCAAAATTGACCGAATCAATACGAGCTTTGTAGCGATCAATTTGGTTAATTGCATGTGACTTACCTACGGTGTAGGTAGATGCGGTATCGAGCTCAGACTCGAGTGGTTTTAAAAAAGTAGAGAAGATGTCGATGTTGTAGGACTCGGCATCAGCGATCATGGCTCGGTATTCTGCATTAACAAAGGTGTCGAATACGATCGGACGATGACCATCTTGTCTGCCCGTTTCGTTGATTCGTTGAATGACTACTTCGACTTTTTCGGGTGTGTCGATGTAGGGCAGTGTGATCTCTTCGAACTCTACCGACTCAAATTGGCTAAGTAAGCTGTTACCTAGAACCTCAGCTGTGATGCCGGTTCCGTCCGATATAAAGAAAGCGGTGCGCTTCATTTTGGATACTCAATTCGACTAAATTTAATGCCCTATATTAGAGTTTTTGTAGCGAAATTACATTTTTAAAAGGGGGTTTTATTTCTCTTTTCTTCCTCTAGTATGGCGTGTAATGGGTAGTAAATAACCTGATTTAACGACCAAAATTTAGGAGATAGTGCTTTGACAGAATACGTAATTCGTCTTGATCAGGCGCGCATGACCGATGTGGAAAAAGTAGGCGGAAAGAACGCCTCCCTTGGTGAAATGATCAGTCAATTGAGTGAAGCTGGCGTTCGTGTGCCGGGTGGCTTTGCAACGACTGCCGAAGCTTATCGAGAATTCCTAGCTTATGGTGGTCTGGCGGATCGCATCAATGCACGTCTTGATGAGTTGGATGCAGATGACACTCGCGCGCTAGCTGAAACGGGTGGTCAAATTCGTCAGTGGATTATGGATGCAGACTTCCAGCCTGAATTGGATGCTGCGATAGAAACGGCTTATGCAGAGATGTTGGATGGCAACGCTGAGATCAGTGTGGCGGTTCGCTCATCGGCAACGGCTGAGGATCTGCCAGATGCCTCTTTTGCTGGTCAGCAAGAGACCTTCCTAAATATTAAAGGTCTAGACAATGTTAAGCATGCGATCAAAGAGGTGTTTGCTTCCCTCTATAACGATCGTGCGATCTCTTACCGAGTTCACAAAGGATTTACTCACGCTGAAGTGGCGCTGTCAGCCGGTATTCAGCGCATGGTTCGAAGTGAGACGGCCGCGTCGGGCGTCCTATTTTCACTGGATACTGAATCGGGTTTCCAACACGTTGTATTCATTACAGCAGCTTATGGTTTGGGTGAAACAGTGGTTCAGGGTGCAGTTAACCCAGATGAGTTCTATGTCTACAAGCCGACGCTTAAACAGAATGCGCCTGCGATTCTTCGTCGCACCATGGGCTCTAAAGCGATCAAGATGATCTACACCGATGAGCACAGTGCCGGTAAAGCGGTAGAGACGGTTGATGTCTCTTATGCCGATCGCAACCGTTTCTGTGTCACGGATGAAGAGGTAGAGGAGTTGGCGCGCATTGCTGTCATCATCGAGAACCACTACGGCCGTCCAATGGATGTCGAATGGGCTCGTGACGGTGACGACGGTCAGCTTTACATTGTTCAGGCGCGTCCTGAAACTGTTCGCAGTCAGACGCAAAAAACAGTGATCGAACGCTACCTGATGAAAGAGAAAGGTCAGGTTTTGGTTGAAGGCCGTTCTATTGGTCATCGAATTGGTGCGGGTGTTGTTCGCCTTGTTAAATCGCTTGATGAGATGCACACGGTTCAGGATGGTGACGTATTGGTAACGGATATGACCGACCCAGATTGGGAACCGGTTATGAAGCGTGCGTCAGCGATCGTAACTAACCGTGGTGGTCGTACCTGTCACGCCGCAATCATTGCACGTGAATTGGGTATCCCTGCAATTGTCGGTTGTGGTGATGCAACCTCAGCACTGACTGACGGCCAAGAGGTCACTGTTAGCTGTGCAGAAGGTGATACCGGTTACGTCTACGCAGGTTGTCTAGATTTTGAACACACCACAAACAATGTTGAACAGATGCCACCACTGCCGTTTGACATCATGATGAACGTGGGCAACCCAGATCGAGCATTTGACTTCCAATCACTGCCAAATGCTGGTGTGGGTCTGGCGCGTTTAGAGTTCATTATCAACCGAATGATAGGGGTTCACCCCAAAGCGTTAATCAACTTAGAAGAGCAACCACGTGATGTGCGTCAGGTCATTGAACGTCGTATCGCAGGTTACAAATCGCCCGTTGATTTCTACGTCGATAAATTGACCGAGGGTATCTCAACACTAGCAGCAGCTTTCTACCCTAAGAAAGTGATTGTTCGTATGTCGGACTTCAAATCAAATGAGTACGGCCACCTGATCGGCGGGCAATCGTTTGAACCGCATGAAGAGAACCCTATGCTTGGTTTCCGTGGTGCGGCACGTTACATCTCTGAAGACTTCCGCGACTGTTTTGAGCTGGAGTGTCGCGCACTAAAACGTGTTCGCGATGAGATGCGTCTTACCAATATTGAGATCATGGTGCCGTTCGTACGTACACCGGGTGAGGCAAAACAGGTCGTTGATCTATTGGCTGAGAATGGCCTTCAGCGCGGACAGAATGGTCTTAAGTTGATCATGATGTGTGAAATTCCATCCAATGCACTACTGGCTGATCAGTTCCTGGAGTACTTTGACGGATTCTCTATTGGTTCGAATGACCTGACTCAGCTAACGCTTGGTTTGGACCGTGATTCGGGTCTAATCGCCCACCTGTTTGATGAGCGAAACGAAGCGGTTAAGCGTCTTCTTGAGATGGCGATTACGGCGTGCAAAGCACAGGGTAAGTATGTGGGTATCTGTGGTCAGGGACCTTCAGACCATCCTGATCTTGCGCGTTGGTTGATGCAGCAGGGTATCGACAGCGTGTCACTTAACCCCGATTCAGTGATGGATACCTGGTTCTACCTAGCGAACGACAAAGGCTAATAGAACTTAATCCTTAAAAACGGCCAGGTTTCACTCCCTGGCCGTTTTTCGTTCTGGCTGAACCGGTTATCATAGGGTTTTTAATGTTGGGAGAATGGCGTGTTTGAACTCGGTAAGCGCAATCAATTAACGGTTTTGCGAGAGAGTCCATACGGTGTCTATTTAGATACAGGTGATGGCGGCGGCATTCTGCTCCCTCGAAGTGAAGTGCCTGAAGGCACCAAGCTGGGTGATAAACTGCGGGTTTTTGTCTACCTAGACTCCCAGGATCAAGAGATCGCCACTTTAGCGCACCCGAAAGCCGAGGTGGGCCAATTCGCTCGTTTACGAGTTAAAGAGACCACTCAGATAGGGGCTTTCTTAGATTGGGGGCTCTCTAAAGATCTGTTACTCCCTTTTTCAGAACAGCAGCGTGATGTGACGGAAGGTCAGTGGGTGAATGTCTTTATTTACATTGATAATTCCAACCGCATTGCTGCTTCGATGAAAACGGATCGTTACCTTGAAACTAGCACAACCGATCTCACCAAAGAGATGTTGGTTGAGATGCTGCCGTGGCGTATGACTGATTTGGGCATGCTCTGCATTATCAATGATCGTTATGAAGGTCTTATCCATCGTCAAGATCTGACTCAGCATCTGAAATTGGGTCAGCGTCTGACTGGCTATATAAAGCAGATTCGCGAAGACGATCACATTGACTTGATGCTGACACCGCCTGGCTATAAACGAGTGGGTTCTGTTGCCGATAAGCTGTTGGCTGATATGGAGTCAAATAATGGGTTCTGCTCTTTAGGTGATAAGAGTCCGCCTGAAGCGATTAATGCCCGTTTTGGTTGCAGTAAAAAAGCTTACAAAATGGCGATCGGTCAGTTATTAAAAGAGGGCAAAATCCAAATTGAAGCGGATGGCCTACGATTGAAGGTTTAAAAGTTTAACATTTACCAGGAGAAACCGATGGAAGATCTACTACCCGAACTGTGCGATCGTTACGAAGATGATGTGCGCATACTTGAGCCGATGTTTGGTAACTTTGGCGGTCGTGAACGTTTTAGCGGAAAGATCGTGACGATCAAAGCGTTTGAGGATAACTCCTTGGTTCGTGAGCAAGTTGCACTGCCTGGCGAAGGTCGAGTGCTGGTAGTTGATGGCGGTGGCTCCATGCGTCGTGCAATGTTAGGTGACATGTTGGCTGAAAAAGCGGCTAAGAACGGTTGGTCGGGCATTGTTATCTACGGTTGTATCCGCGACGTGAATGCCATTGGTGATCTTGACCTGGGTGTGCAAGCCTTGGGCTGCCATCCGTTAAAGACCGAGAAAAAAGGAGCGGGCCAATTAAATGTCGCGCTTCGTTTTGGCGGTGTAGATTTTATGCCTGGCGAATATCTCTATGCTGATAACAATGGTCTGCTGGTTAGCGAAAAAGAGTTAACGATTGATTGAAAATTGACCAGTATAGGTCTATTATCCACGGCCCGCTCGTAGTTGAGCGGCTGTAATTTTTTCTAATTTATAAGTTGTTGTTTTTGAACAGATTTAAAATTTTTTCAAAAAAAATTGCAGATTCATGGAACTAAAAGACTTCACAGAGGGTCTACTGTTCTACAAGCAGGGCATTTTTAAGCCCTATTTGGTAAATCACCAGCTTGAAAGCCTCTAAATGAGCAGTTATTACTGCTGACCGCAGCCTGGAACTCCCCCTTTATCCGGCCTGCGGTTTTTTATTGCCTAAATTTTGCCGACGTAACTGCCCCTTGGGTCTAAAGTGCTTTGTCGTATCGTGCTTTTAGGATCATTACTCGTTCTATGTAACGTTTTGTTTCAGGGTAGGGGGGAATACCCTGGTAACGTTTAACAGCCGTTGGTCCGGCGTTGTAGGCTGCAAGAGCCAGTTTTGTGTCCTCGAAGTGGTCTAGCTGCTCTTTTAAATATTGGCTACCGGCAATAATGTTAGCCCTAGGGTCCCGTCGGTTCTCGACACCGAGAGATTGTGCTGTCTTTTCCATCAGCTGCATCAAACCCATCGCGCCCTGTGAAGAGAGTGCATTGCTTTTGAATGCGGACTCCGCATGAATGACTGCGCGAATGAGAGACTCGTCAACGTTGACTTGCTTGGCCGCCGTTAGTGTAATGCTGCGAAAGTCTCGAATGTTAAGAGGAACGCTTTGCCAATCTATTGATGGGTTTGAACGACAGGCATAACAATCAAATTTGAGTATTTCAAATTCAGTAGTCTGTTTAGGGCGACGGTCGCTAAAAGAGAGGACACCTGATTCGTTGCGAAATTTATAGATGGTCTGTGCATTCTCACTTTTGGCATAGGTGCTGTAGACTGAACTGATCAATAGCAGTGTCGATAGAGATGTTAGGCGCTTGTTTAAATGCATAATGCTCAAATTTTGAGGTTTAGGTGAAGTATAGGCTACTTATTTTCGATTGGGATGGGACTTTAATCGATTCCCAAGCGCGTATCGTATCCAGTTTTCAGGGCGCTACACGTGATCTGGGTTTAAGAATACCCAGTGATGAGTCAGTGCAAGACATTATTGGACTTGGATTGCCCGAGGCTATTTTAAAAGTCATGCCCGAGTGTAATGCCACAACACGTGAGCTCATTCGACAAGGTTACAGTAAACACTATCTAGAAGTAGATCAGACACCGACCGCTCTGTTTGACGGTGTTTTTGATGGACTGGGGCTGCTCAAACAGTATGGCTACCGACTCTCCGTAGCGACTGGAAAAAGCCGTCGAGGATTGGACCGAGTGCTAGCTGATACCGAGTTGGTTAACCATTTTGAACTGACTAAGTGTGCTGATGAGACGGCATCAAAGCCAGATCCTTTGATGCTGCATGAAATTTTAGAAGAGACAGGTTTGGCAGCGGAAGAGGTCCTTATGATTGGTGACACCAGTTATGATTTAGAGATGGCGCGCCGTGCCGGTATTGATCGGGTTGCGATGAGCTACGGTGTGCATGAAGTCTCTGATCTTCAAGCATTTGAGCCGTTGCAGGTGTTCGATCATTTTAATGAGTTAGTGGATTGGTTAAGGAGTTAATGTGGAACACAATCCTTGGGGTGAAAAGAGTGATGCAAAAGAGGGTGCTGAGCAGGTCGGTGGAGCGGCTGAGCAAACCAAAGAGAAGGGTGAACTGTCTGCGGTAGATAATACTGATTCAAAAAGCTGGCGCTTACTTGAGAAACTGGTCGACAACGTCAACCGTGAACAGCGCCGTTCGCGCCGTTGGGGTATCTTCTTCAAATTACTCACCTTTATCTATCTGTTTGGCCTTGCCGGCTTCTTTCTCTGGAGTGAAAAGTTTGCATCCATTGAGGAGATCTCAAAACCTCATGTGGCGGTAGTGCAAGTGCGAGGCGTGATCTCAGACAGCAGTGAAGCCAGTGCTGATCTGCTAATCAGTTCTCTGCGTGATGCGTTTGAGGCGAGTGATAGTTTGGGTGTTATTGTGCGTATTAACAGCCCCGGTGGAAGTCCCGTACAGGCTGGTTACGTCTATGATGAGATCGTTCGGCTACGTGCACTCTACCCAGATAAACCAGTATTGGCAGTGATAACGGATATCGGTGCCAGTGGTGGCTACTATTTAGCCAGTGCTGCGGACGATATCTATGCTGATAAAGCCAGCTTAGTCGGCTCTATTGGCGTCATTTCAAGTGGCTTTGGTTTTGTTGATTTGATGGATAAACTCGGGGTTGAGCGCCGTGCTCTTACCGCGGGTGATAGCAAAGCGCTGTTGGATCCATTTCAGCCACTCTCTGATCAGCAGAAACAGTTTTGGCAGTCAGTCCTAGATACAACCCATCAGCAATTTATTGATGCTGTTAAACAGGGTAGGGGAGATCGTTTAGCCGATAATCCAGAGTTGTTCTCTGGACTGATCTGGACAGGTGAACAGGCTGTTGAGTTAGGTTTGATTGATGGCTTAGGCAGCGCTAGCTCAGTTGCTCGCGAACAGTTCAATACAGATCATCTAATCGATTACAGCTACCGTCCAAACGCGGTTGAGCGTTTGGCGGAACGTTTAGGCGTTGGGGTTGCCACTCATGTAATGAATACTCTGGGTGTGACTGGATCTGTCCAAATGAAATAATGACAGTTCAGTCGTGTTTAGGTAAGGAGCGGGTTGATGCCCGCTTCAAGCAATAGGCGGTTTAAACCAATCAGCGGAAGGCCAATTAACGTATTCGGATCCTGACTTTCGATCGACTTAAACAGAGTAATACCCAGCCCTTCGCATTTAAAACTACCAGCGCAGTCTAGTGGCTGCTCTCGCTCAATGTAAGCCACTATCTCTGCCTCCGTCAGCTCTCTAAAGATCACGACAACCTCTTCGATATACTCTCTTATCTCACCCGTTTGGCTATTGAGCAGCGCCAAAGAGGTCAGGAAGCTAACGCATCGGCCGCTACACAATGAGAGCTGGCTTATCGCTCGCTGTTGAGTAAGGGGTTTGCCAAGAATTTGCGAATCAAGCGTGGCCAGTTGATCAGATCCGATAATCCAGTGTGCGGGGAACTGTTCAGCCAACGCTTTGGCTTTTAGTTTGGCTAAACGAGCAACACAAGTTCTAGGAGATTCGCCGTGAAGTGGCGTCTCATCGATGTCGGGAGAGGCGAGTTCAAATTCATTTAAAATGCGAGATAATAGCTCGCGGCGATATTTTGAACTGGAGGCTAAAACGATGGGTAATTCGTGGCTTTTCATCGATATTCTGCTGTGATTTTGTGTTGAGAGGGTTTTTGCTAGCATAACCTAGCAAATATCCTCAATTAATGGCATATATTCCTTTACAGTTGGTCCTCAGATCCCTAGAATTGCGCGCTTATGTCGAACGGCCCTCTTCCGAAAAAAGTCGACCCTCGGAAACTAGCCGAGCGGGAAGCAGTTTTAACAGGCACTATTGCATTGCAATCCATGCCTCAACTCTGCTCTTTGCTTGTTAGTCCAAGTGGTGATGTCAATGTAGAACTGGCTTTTGCCCTTGATGAGCAAAAGCTAAGAACTGTGACCGGACAAGCGAACGTTGAAGTTCAGCAACAGTGTCAACGTTGCTTGGAGCCAGTGACATTGCAATTGGAAGCAGAGTTCAGTTTAGCCGTTGTGTTAAACGAAGAGCAGGCCAAGAATTTGCCCCGTTACTATGATCCTCTCCTGTTAGAGGATGATGTTAATCTCGCAGATTTGGTCGGAGAAGAGTTAATACTGAGTTTACCAGCCGTCTGTTATCACGATGACTGTTCAGTGAAAACCTCCTTCGGCGAAGACGAGATGCCTTCGGAGCAGATTGAAAAACCGAACCCTTTTAGTGTGCTAGCGAGCCTTAAGAAGTAGCGCTAGTAAAGTAAGATCCAGGAGTAAAAACCATGGCAGTACAAAAGAACAAAAAGTCTCGTTCACGTCGCGATATGCGCCGTTCACACGATGCACTTAGCAACCCAACTCTTTCAGTTGAACAGACTACTGGTGAGACTCACCGTCGTCACCACATGACAGCTGACGGTTTCTACCGCGGTCGTCAGGTTGTTGCGCAAGGCGAAGAGTAAGTCCTAGCCGTGCAAGACAAGTATTGCATCGCTGTTGATGCAATGGGCGGGGACTTCGGTCCCCGTATTACTGTTGAGGCCTCCCTCGCAGTTCTTAAAGATCATCCTGATCTATCGATAACCCTTGTGGGTGATCATAAGCAGATAGCTCCTTATCTGCCTGAAGATTCCAATTCGCAGCTAACCATTGTCCATGCTCCGTCTGTTATTACGGCTGATATGCGAGTGATGTCGGCTCTGCGTGAAGGTTCTGACAGCTCTATGCAGTTAGCTCTGGATGAACTTCTAGCGGGTTCGGCTTGTGCTGTTGTTAGTGCGGGTAATACGGGCGCTTTGATGGCCTTGGCTAGACGTACCTTGGGAATGATTCAAGGTATTGATCGTCCCGCTATCTCTGCGGCTATGCCAACTTTAAAAGGTGAGTGTCAGGTTGTTGATTTGGGTGCTAATCTGGACTCGTCTCCGGAGATGCTTAATCAGTTTGCTGTGTTAGGACGCGCGCTGGTGCGTGTTACGACAGGCATGGATCCAAAAATTGGGTTACTTAACGTAGGGTCTGAAGAGACTAAAGGTAACGAGACCCTTCGCGACGCGAGTGCTCTAATAGCCGGGCTGCTAGATGTAAACTACATTGGTTTTGTTGAAGGTGCTGATCTGTTTATTGGTGATGCGGATTTGATTATCTGTGATGGTCTGGTCGGTAACGTGGCCCTAAAGAGTAGTGAGGGCGTCGCTAAACTACTGGCTCATCGACTACGCCAAGTTTTTGCCGGCTCCCTCTACAGTAAAGTTATCGCATGGCTAGCTCGTCCAATGCTCACATCCTTGATTAGATCGCTCGATTCAGGCCAAAGAAATGGTGCGTTATTTTTAGGTTTGAACGGCCTGGTTGTTAAAAGTCATGGGGCTGCAAAGGCTAATGATTTCAAAGCTGCTTTAGACAATACACTGGAGATGCTTAAAGCCGATCTGCCCAAACAGTTAGCGGATCAGGTTGCTCGCGATCTAAACAGTTCCCCTTAAGGGTTCAGATATTCCTCATATAATGTAAACTCCACATTATAATGTTTATGGAGTTAATCTCCGCTAGTTAATCGAGGACAACATGTCTCAAACTCTTGCATTGGTCTTCCCCGGCCAAGGTTCACAATCACTCGGAATGTTGGGTGATCTCGCTGCACAGTACTCTATTATTACGGATACCTTTAAAGAGGCGTCTGACGCTTTGGGTCAGGATCTTTGGGCGATTGCTCAAGAGGGACCTGAAGCGGTTCTTAATAGTACTGAGAATACACAACCCGTCCTGCTCACTTCGAGTGTCGCGCTGTGGCGTTTATGGCAACAACAGGGTGGTGAAGCGCCATCGGTTGTCGCAGGTCACTCGCTAGGTGAGTACTCTGCGCTAGTGTGTGCCGGTGCAATCTCTTTGGCTGACGGTGTGCGTCTAGTTCGTCTGCGTGGTGAGTTGATGCAGGCTGCCGTACCTGCAGGTACGGGTGCAATGGCAGCAATCTTAGGTCTCGATGACGCGGCTGTTGTGTCTGCTTGTGAGCAGGCCGCTCAAGGCGCTGTCGTCTCTGCAGTTAACTTTAACTGCCCCGGCCAAGTCGTCATTGCAGGTGAAAAAGCTGCGGTTGAACGTGGTGTTGAAGCCTGTAAAGCCGCTGGCGCTAAACGAGCAGTTGAGTTACCGGTATCGGTTCCATCACACTGTGCATTGATGAAGCCTGCCGCTGAGAAATTGGCTGAAGCATTAGCGGACATGGAGATTACTCTCCCGGCAATTAAGCTTATTCACAACGTCAATGCCTCGACCTGTGAAGATGTGGCTGAGTTACGCGAACTGCTTGTGCAACAGCTCTACAGCCCAGTGCGCTGGACTGAGAGTGTTCAAGCGATGTTGGCTCTAGGTGTTGATCGAACTGTTGAGTGTGGTCCAGGTAAAGTTCTGTCGGGTCTAAATAAGAAAGTCGATCGCTCACTAACCGTTTTGAATATTGGTGATTCTGCAGGTCTAGAGAAGGCCCTAGAAGCACAAAACAGCTAAGGATTAAAGGATGAGTTTAGAAAATAAAGTTGCGTTAGTAACGGGTGCTACACGCGGTATTGGTAAAGCAATCGCTGAGAATCTTGCGGCACAGGGCGCGACCGTTCTTGGAACAGCGACCAGCGAAGGCGGTGCCAGTGCAATCACTGAATACCTTGCGGCTGCAGGCAATGCGGGTAAAGGTTATGTGCTAAATGTCTCAGATAAGGAATCGGTAGATGCGGTGCTCGCTCAAATCCAAGAGGAGTTTGGTGCGGTCACTATTCTGGTAAACAACGCTGGTATCACCAAAGACAACTTGATGATGCGAATGAAGGATGACGAGTGGGATTCAGTGTTGAATACCAATCTGTCGTCTGTCTACCGCATGGTTAAAGGTGTTCTACGTGGTATGACTAAGGCTCGCTGGGGTCGTGTAGTCAGCGTTAGCTCGGTCGTCGCTTCTATGGGTAATGCGGGTCAAGCAAACTATGCTGCAGCTAAAGCGGGTATGGAAGGTTTTTCACGTGCATTGGCTCGTGAATTAGGTAGCCGTAACGTGACTGTGAACTGTGTGGCTCCTGGCTTCATCGATACCGATATGACGGCTGATCTACCCGAAGCACATAAAGAGATGCTGCAGTCTCAGATTTCACTGTCACGTCTAGGTAAGCCTGAAGAGATCGCTGCTGTCGTTGGTTTTTTGTGCAGTGAATCTGGCGGTTATGTGACGGGTGAAACGATCCAGGTTAACGGCGGAATGTACATGGGCTAAAACCCCCGTATAGGTGTGGTTTTTTGCCGTATAAAAGGTTGTAATTTCCATCAGATAGCGGATAATTGCATCCAGTTAACAATTGTTGCTTATCTAGTGGATGAGCAGCGGTTTTCTAAAATTCCCAAAGTGTCAGTATAGATACAGTGGGCGTTGAAACATTATAGGAATCGATATGAGCAATATTGAAGATCGCGTTAAGAAAATTATCGCCGAGCAACTTGGTGTTAAAGAAGAAGAAGTGGTTAATGACGCTTCTTTTGTTGAAGACCTCGGTGCTGATTCACTTGACACTGTTGAACTAGTAATGGCTCTTGAAGAGGAATTCGAAACTGAAATTCCTGATGAAGAAGCTGAGAAAATCACTACAGTTCAGCTAGCAATCGACTACGTTAACGCTAACCAGTAATCGGTTCTACGTACGTTCGAAAAGCCGCACCTGCTTACAGTAGTTGCGGCTTTTCTTTTATTAGTCCAGCGGAGAGTTTTAGATGTCGCGCAATCGAGTTGTAGTCACAGGTCTTGGTCTATTAACACCTGTTGGTCAAACGGTCGATGACACTTGGTCAAATATTCTTGCAGGAAAGAGTGGTGCTGGCCCAATTGAGCACTTTGATGCTTCGGCTTTCAGCACACGTTTCTCATCATCTGTTAAAGATTTCCAACTAGAGCCTTACCTCAACCCTAAAGAAGCTCGCAAGATGGATCTTTTCATTCAATACGGCATGGTTGCTGCTATTCAGGCAGTTGAAGATTCCGGTATTGAAGTCTCAGAAGAGAATGCGCCGCGCATTGGTTGTGCCATTGGCTCGGGTATTGGTGGTCTACCAATGATCGAAAACACACACGACATACTGAATAAGTCAGGTCCTCGTCGTGTCTCCCCATTTTTCGTTCCTGGCAGCATCATTAATATGATAGCCGGTAACCTGGCGATTAAATATGGCTTCCGTGGACCCAATATTGCGATCACAACGGCCTGTACAACCGGTACTCACAACATTGGTCATGCGATGCGTATGATCCAATACGGTGATGCGGATGTGATGATTGCAGGTGGTTCAGAGATGGCTACAACCCCACTGGGTTTGGGTGGTTTTGCGGCTGCACGTGCACTTTCGAGTCGTAACGATGATCCACAAGCGGCGAGCCGCCCATGGGACCGTGATCGTGATGGTTTTGTACTGGGTGATGGTGCCGGAATGTTGGTGCTTGAGTCCTACGAACACGCTAAAGCACGCGGTGCGAAGATCTACTGTGAGTTGAGTGGTTTCGGTATGAGTGATGATGCCTACCACATGACCTCACCACCAGAAGATGGTGCTGGTGCGGCTCTGTCGATGGCGAATGCGATCAAAGATTCTGGTCTGAATGTTGATCAAATCAACTACATAAACGCCCATGGTACGTCGACTCCAGCCGGTGATATTGCTGAATCCAATGCGGCTAAAGCGGTGTTGGGAAGTGCAGCTTCTGATGTTCGTATGAGCTCGACTAAATCCATGATTGGTCACCTATTAGGCGCTGCTGGCGCGGTAGAGGCTGCATTCTGTGTGCTTGCTCTGCGTGATCAAGTCGCTCCACCGACCATTAACTTGGATAACCCAAGCGAGGGTTGTGACCTTAACTATGTGGCTCACACTACCCAAGAGGCGAAGCTGTTTGCCGCAATGTCGAACTCATTTGGGTTCGGGGGCACAAACGGTACACTCATATTTAACAAGATCTAACAATTGTTGAGTCGGGTGCCTTCAGGCCCCGACTCTAATCGATTGCTAACGTCATTGGGTTTAGGTTTGTTAAAACGAATCGTTTTCGCACTTGTTTTTACTCTTATGGTTCTAGCTGCTGTCGGATGGAACCAGTACCAGTCTGTTCTTGATCTTCCGAAACAGCGTCTTGCTCTTCAGCAACCGACTACCTTCACTGTTCCTGCCGGCTACACCGCTTCACGTTTGGTTCAAGAGTTATCAGAACGTCAATGGCTTGATGAGCCGTTAAAACTTAAGCTGCTATTTAAGCTTCAGCCAGAACTTACAAAGTTGCGAAGCGGTGAGTATGAGATACGGGTGGGAGATACCCTTGAGGCACTTCTTGATCGTCTGATTTCGGGGCGGTCAGTACAGTATCGAGTGACCCTCATTGAGGGTGCGACCGTTAAAGAGATGCTGGAAATTCTTGCTAACAATAAACAACTCGAGAAAACCTTAAGTGCTACGGATGCTGTCACTCTCTCGAGTGAACTGAACCTCAAATCGGATTCAGCTGAAGGGCTGTTTTTAGCAGAGACCTACTATTTTGAACGCGGCACATCTGACAGAGAGCTATTGCTACGGGCACATAAAATGCTCAATGATGTTTTAGATAAACATTGGCAGAGTCGTGATGAAAAGTTACCCCTCAAGACGCCTTACGAAGCCCTGATTCTGGCCTCTATCATTGAGAAAGAGACCGGACTGAGTAGTGAGAGAGGCCAGATTTCTGGAGTCTTTATTCGTCGGTTGAATCGCGGGATGCGACTGCAAACAGATCCTACTGTGATCTACGGTTTAGGTGATCGTTACCAAGGTAATCTGACCCGTAAGCACCTAAAAGAGACGACACCTTATAACACCTATAGAATACCCGCTTTACCGCCCACCCCTATCGCATTGGTGGGTGAAGAGGCCATTGTCGCATCACTAAATCCAGAGCCCGGTAAGGCGCTCTATTTTGTCGCCAAAGGTGACGGTTCACACCAGTTTTCAGATACACTAGAACAACACAATCGCGCCGTAAGAGAGTATCAATTGAAGCGTCGCAAAGATTATCGTTCTTCACCAGAGGCCAACTAATGCTAGGCAAGTTCATTACACTCGAAGGTGGTGAAGGGGTCGGTAAAACGACCAACTTAAACTACATTCAAAACTGTCTCGAGTCGTCCGGTATCGATCTGGTCGTAACACGTGAGCCAGGTGGGACTGAATTAGCCGAGCAGATTCGCGAGCTACTTTTAACACCACGATCCGAATCGGTGTCAGAGATGACCGAGCTGCTTCTGGTATTTGCAGCTAGAGCGCAGCATATCGAAACCCTCATTAAACCCGCTTTGGCTGAGGGGAAATGGGTGCTCTGTGATCGTTTTATTGATGCCACTCATGCTTACCAGGGCGGTGGCCGAGCGATGAATCAAACGATTATTGATCGGTTAGAATCGATGGTGTTGTCTGACCTCCAGCCTGATCTAACACTACTGCTCGATCTGCCTGTTGAGGTGGGTATGAGTCGTGCACGTGCACGAGCTGCACTGGATCGTTTCGAGCAGGAGGAGATGAGCTTCTTCGGACGTGTACGTGATCGTTATTTAGAACGCGCTGCAGCTTCAGATGGACGTATTCGTATCATTGATGCGGAACCGGCCATACCTCAGGTTCAAGCTCAAATAGCGGCAGTGCTGAGTGAGTTTGGAGTTGCCGTGTGAGCATTCTTCCTTGGCAGACAGATTACTGGCAACGTATTGATCAGTTGATCGCGAACAACAAGTTGCCCCATGCACTGTTATTAGCCGGACATAAAGGGGTCGGTAAACGCGCCTTTGCAGAACACTTAGCTAAACGCCTGCTCTGCAATAATCCTCAAGGTTCAGAGCCCTGTGGACAGTGTAAAACCTGTGAACTGATTCAACACGAAACACACCCAGATCTACTTCATCTCTCACCTGAAGAGGCCGGTAAAGTGATTAAAGTGGATCAGGTGCGTGAAACCATCGATCGCCTGCACGGTACGGCACAGCAGGGTGGGTATCGTGTCTTGATCATAGATCCCGCAGAAGAGATGAATATCTCCGCAGCCAATGCGCTGCTTAAAACCCTCGAAGAGCCAGGCAATAACACCCTAATTCTTCTGGTTGTTCACCAGTTGGGACAGGTCATGCCAACGATTCGCAGTCGTTGTCAAAGAGTTGAATTCACACTGCCTGAAGCCAGTTTGGCGATCGATTGGTTGTCTGAAAAACTGCAATTGCCACCTGAAAAAGCTAAAGGTTACTTAGGCTTAGCGCAAGGTGCTCCACTAACGGCTTACGACTGGAAGTCTGGAGGTGCTACTGATCTTCGTGCTAATTTTTTGGGTGGTTTAGCTGATCTGTTGCGTGCTCGAGTCAGCCCGGTTGCTCTGGCTGAAAAATACCAAAAAGAGGATCTGCGTCTGCCGCTCATTTGGTGGCAATCTCTTTTGGGTGATATTGTGAGAGTTCAGATGGCGCAAGATGAAGGGCCTCGCATCAATTTAGATATGCGCAAGATGGTGGATTCGGTTGCTAAACAGGCCAATGCGAGTCGTGTGCTGAAATTGTATGAGTCAGTCCAAGTTGAATTGAGTGCTATTCAACGGCACCTAAACCCCAATAAACAGCTACTATTAGAGAAGTTGTTCTTTGATTGGAAAGAGTTGAGTGTTAAGTAATGGTTGAGTCAGTTAAGTCAGAGAATCACGGCATTCTTGGTCTCGTTATTCATACGAAAGAGGATCTCTATCGTGCTTACATGCCGTTCTTAGAGCGTGGTGGTCTGTTTATACCAACCAAAGATCAGTACGAGTTAGGCGAAGAGATCTTTCTTCTGCTCTCGCTTATGGGTGAGCCAGATAAGATTCCTGTCACGGGTAAAGTGGTCTGGCAGACCCCTAAAAACGCTCAGGGCGGTAAAGTGCCTGGGATTGGTATTCAACTCTCATCTGACGAGACCGAGCTGCTCAAGAAGATTGATACCTATCTTGCAGGGGCACACGAATCCGGTCGACAAACGCTGACCATTTAATTCTCATTTATTTTAAAGTTTACTCTTATGTTCATCGATTCTCATTGTCACTTAGATCGCTTAGATCTCTCTAAACACAACGATTCACTGACGGATCTACTGAATGATGCGCGTCAACGCGGCGTCTCTAAGATGCTCTGTGTTGGTATTGATATGAATCTCTATCCAGCGATGTTAAAGGCGATAGAGGGGCAATCTGATGTATTTGCATCCGTTGGAATTCACCCTTGCCACGTCGAAGAGAGCCCTTGGAACGAGACGCAAATTCGACAAGCAGTCGCAGCCAATCAACGTGTCGTAGCGCTAGGTGAGACAGGTCTCGATTTCTTCTATAAGACCGACACTAAAGAAGAACAGATTGACAGCTTTGCTAATCATCTAAGGCTTGGTAGTGAATTGGATCTGCCTATTATCATCCATACTCGAGAAGCGAGAGAGGCGACTTTAGAGGTGATGCAGGAGCATGCGGATCCAAACACCGCAGGTGTCATGCACTGCTTCACTGAAACAATGGATATGGCAATGCGC
>CATEEE010000126.1 GCA_949499045.1 Marinobacterium sp. xm-d-530
CACACGCGGCATGGCTGGATCAGGGTTGCCCCCATTGTCCAATATTCCCCACTGCTGCCTCCCGTAGGAGTCTGGGCCGTGTCTCAGTCCCAGTGTGGCTGATCATCCTCTCAGACCAGCTAAAGATCGTCGCCTTGGTGAGCTCTTACCTCACCAACTAGCTAATCTTACGCAGGCTCATCTAATAGCGAAAGGTCCGAAGAGCCCCTCCTTTCCCCCGTAGGGCGTATGCGGTATTAGACCAAATTTCTCTGGCTTATCCCCCACTAATAGGTAGATTCCTACGCGTTACTCACCCGTCCGCCGCTCGTCAGCAAAGAAGCAAGCTTCTCTCTGTTACCGCTCGACTTGCATGTGTTAGGCCTGCCGCCAGCGTTCAATCTGAGCCATGATCAAACTCTTCAGTTAAAAAGTTCGACAGTCATAAATGACCATCTAAATCTTGCTCAAGAAAAACATTACGCTAAATGAATTCACATATAGGTTGCTTGTCTTGTTAAGCTTTTGTGCTCAACCTCAACAAGCGCCCACACGCATTACCTGATTAATTGTTAAAGAGCGTGCCACCGATCTCTTGGTGGCTGCTTGAGTACTCGTCTCAAGCGAGGTGCGTATATTAGTTATCGCTAGCTGGCATGTCAACAAGTTTTTAATATTTTTTAAAAATTTAAAAACTGTCTAATGCGTCAGAACTTTCAATTAATTGCTTAAAAAACAAACAGTTAATTCGCACCTCTCGATCACTGATCAACCTGTAACCAGGCATCACCCCGTATTCGAGAGCGCGAATTATACTTAGGTTGTAAAGGGCGTCAACCCTTCAAAGTAAAATAATTAACTTAATATTGTGAGTGGTACGACTGTACTCCATAGAATAACGCTCGCAGCCATCACTGTAACCAATGCTACAAGGCCGACTGTCAATATCGATGTTGAGAACATAAATGCTCTCTCCTCTTCAATATGCATTATGACAGGCACCCCGGTGTAGAGTAGATAAACACTGAAGGTTACTGCCAGCATCCCTACGCTTACGCAGAGCCAAAGCATTGGATATAATCCGATGAGACCCGCAAACAACATCGGAGTTGCTGTGTATAGGGCTAGTCTTGCACACTCATCAATGCCCGCATTGGCGCCGTATGTTTTCTCCATCCACCTGATGCTGTAGGTGAGCCCGGCAATGACCAACAATATAGCTATATAAAAAGCAACCGCAGCTCCGAAAGCGGATTCACTTGCCAAGAGGTGAAATTCACCATAGGAGACGCTCCATCCGACCTGGGTGGTTCCTATGAATAACGATACAGGTGGGATGAGTGCTAGCAGCACTAACTGAATAACGACATTGTTTAGTGTTAGTGAAGAGTCTTTGTCAATTGACTTCCACTCTTTGATTGGGTGATAGAACACACCCGAAAGATGTTGCAGAATCATTTTACACTCCTTTCAAAGCAGAACTTTGAGTTTGTTTTTATTGATTCATCACTTTCAATATAGGTTACGCCTGGGATTTATGTGTTAGTTCACTCTCTTTTTTAGGTTTTCTTTTCTAAACAATCGCTCTATTAACAGTAGTGATATTAAAAATGCATAGACTACCGCTTCAAGAATGCTAGCTCTTATGAGCAGCACCAAATGCATCAATACTAGAAGCGAAGCTGGGTAAATCAATTTGTGAAGCGTTGACCAACGTCGTCCCAATTTTTTCTGCCACCCTTTAGTGGAGGTTATGCCTAAAGGGATAAGTAACAAAAGCCCAACCATACCCAACATAATATAGGGCCTATCCGTTAACTCTCTTATAAGCAGGTCAACTCGCCACCCCAGAATGAAGGTGGATACAGCTAATAGATGCAGCAGAGCGTAAAAGAGTGCAAACAGCCCAACCATTCGTCGATGCTGCATCAAAACCCTGACATTTAATCGGCGACTAAACGTTGACGCACAGAGCGTAAGGATCAAAAACCGAATTGCCCACTGACCCAACTCATCGACTAGTGCTTTTGCAGGATCAGCACCCAATTGATTGGTATATGCCAAAAAGACCAGCCAAATTAATGGTGCAGCCATCGATGTAAAAAGAACGACCCAAACCAGTCGTCTAGCCACGTCTCTATTTGTTAGTACCATTTAGAGAGATCCATCCCGGCATATAGAGGTGCTACCTCTTCATAGCCGTTAAACATCTGGGTCTCTATTATCCTAGGATTAAACAGTGAGGACGGCAGCCTTCTCTCTGTCGCTTGCGACCATCTAGGGTGATCTACATTTGGATTAACGTTGGCATAAAACCCATATTCCTGAGAGGCCGTTAAGCGCCAAGTATTTTGCGGCATGCTCTCTCGGAATCGAATCTGCACAATAGACTTAATACTTTTAAATCCATATTTCCATGGTACTACCAATCTCAGTGGCGCACCGTTCTGTGGAGGCATAGCTTGCCCATAAACACCGACAGCTAACATGGTCAGTGGATGCATCGCCTCATCCATTCTCAACCCTTCTCTATACGGCCAATCGATGGTACTGAACAACGAGCGCTGACCCGGCATCTGTTCTGGGTCTTCAAGAGTGACAAACTCAACGTACTTAGCGTTTGAGGTCGGGTTCAACAGCTTAATCAATGAAGCCAGAGAGAAACCCAACCAAGGAATGACCATAGACCACGCCTCGACGCATCTAAAGCGGTAGATTCTCTCTTCAATATCCACTTTAGCGAGGAGGTCTTCCAAATTATATATACCTGGACGTTCTACCTCACCCAGTATCTCAACTTGCCATGGATCTGTGTTAAAACCCTGCGCACGCTCATACGGATCCTCTTTATTGAGGCCGAATTCATAGAAGTTATTGTAGGTAATAACCGAGTCGTATGGCGTTAGCTCCTCATCAACACTCCAAGTTGTCTTTGCAGAATCGAGCTTAGGTCTTAACCAATCAGGACCGGGGTAGAGAGGCAGATCGGTACCTTTTGGTTGCGTCAATGCATAAGCTGGTAGTGACGCTGCACCTGCAACCAAGCCCAACCCTTTTAATAGAGACCTCCTAGATAGATAGACCGATTCAGGTGTGATTTCACTACTTAGAATATTTGAAGGCTTGCCGATCAACATAATCAATCTCCTATAGGTATACCTCTATATTAGTCGCTAAGCTGACAAATGCCTTACAAATAAAAAAACCACCCGAAGGTGGCTTTTAAATGTTTGCTAATGATTACTTCATTCAACTCGCTTATTTCTGCTTCTGAGCAACCATTGAACAGGTCCCGACACAGTGTAAGCGAGGAAGATAAGCCATAGGTAAAGATCAGGATCTGTCGCTAGAAAAGCCACAACCAACACAATCACAATCATTTTTACAAAAGTGATCTTACCTTTGAGATTAATCTCTTTACCGCTGTTATAGAGGACATTACTCACCATTGAGAGGCCTATCAGTGCAACATAGAGTGCAATTAACCAGGCAAATGGAGCTGGATCTATCCCTTTTTCAGTCATAAACCATATCAATCCAGCAATGGTAGCTGCTGCCGCTGGGCTAGGTAGCCCCATAAAGTAACGTTTATCCAAAGAGCCCATCTGAGTATTAAATCGCGCCAAACGCAGCGCAGCACAAGCGCAATAGATAAAGGCGGCCACCCAGCCAAACTTACCCAAGCTCTGCAAGACCCAAGTGAAACTCACTAGTGCCGGAGCCACACCGAATGAGACCATATCTGATAAGGAATCGTATTCAGCACCAAACTTAGATTGAGTGTTTGTCATTCGTGCCACACGACCATCTAAGCCATCAAATATCATTGCCACAAAAATAGCGACCGCAGCGGCAGTGAAATGGCCGTTCATGCCAGAGATGACAGCATAAAAACCTGAGAACAGAGCTCCCGTAGTAAATAGGTTTGGTAACAAATAGATACCACGAGGTCGTTTGACAGTTTCTTCGCTGGAAGAGTCGGACGTCTCTTGGTCAATATGATCAGTCATGTTTAAGCCCTTAAAATATATGCTGCAAGTCTAACGAATCTATAGAACAAGCGACAGGTACCATTGATTAATTTGATCGCCCCAAATCAACATCAGCCATCCAGCCAAAGCTAAAAAAGGGCCAAAAGGCATAGGTTTGGCTAGATCCTGACGACCTAACAGCGCACCTATGAGTGCATAGATAACACCTGCAACAGAAGATATCAGAATGATACCTGGAAGCATGGCATAACCACCCCAAGCCCCAAGAGCAGAGAGCAACTTAAAATCACCGTAGCCCATACCCTCTTTACCAGTTACTAGTTTAAACAGCCAGAACACCAGCCAAAGAACCAGATAGCCAAGCATCGCACCGATTAAAGCTGAGTCCAACGGCACCCAACCATACATCAGACTGACTAAAAACCCAGCCCAAAGAAGAGGCAGCGTAATCTGATCTGGCAACAATTGATGATCTGCATCGATAAATATCAGCACAATCAGAGAATAACTGACAAACAGCATGGCCAGCATCTGTGGAGTAAATCCATAATAGAGGGCCACTATCAGCCCGACCAAAGCTGTTAATCCTTCAACCAATGGGTAACGTGCCGATATCGGTACATCACACCCTGAGCAACGCCCTTTTAAAACCAACAGGTACGAGAGGATAGGAATGTTTTCATACCAGCGAATTGCGTGACCGCATTGAGGACAACGCGAGCGTGGCTGTGATAGGGAGATGAGCTGGCCTTCTGTGCTGTCCTTTTGATCCAAAAATTCTAAGGCTTCACGACGCCAACTATTCATCATCATAACCGGCAGCCGATGGATCACAACATTTAGAAAACTGCCGACTAAGAGGGAAAATATAACCACTGCTGGGAGGTAGATCGACTCTAACGCCGATAGATAAGCGCTCATTGCATCGCCTTATGATTGATCATCCAGTTATCCTAGCATGCAAAGAATTTTCGACATATTTTTGCGCTAAAAAAAACCCGAGCAGCGCCGGGTTTACAATCAGATAACGCCCAACTCTTTAAGGCGCTCTTTAAGATAACTATCCGCCGTATAACGATCGGATAGAACAACATCCGGTCTAGGGTGGAGAAAGAGGGGCAGTGAAATACGCGATTTTTTTGTTGCACCGCCAACAGGGTTGATCACTCGATGAATGGTCGACGGGAAATAACCTGCCGACGCCTCTTGCAGCATATCGCCTATGTTCACAATTAAATGCCCAAACTCAGCCGGTACATCAAGCCACTCACCTGTTTTGCTGAGAACCTGTAAACCAGGCTCACTGGCTGCAGGCAAAATCGTTAGCAGATTAATGTCACCGTGAGCAGCTGCACGGATTGCACCAGGCTCTTCATTACCATCAAAGGGTGGGTAGTGAAGTACACGAAGTAGTGTCTGTTCACTGCCTTTGATCATATTGGGTAGTGACTCACGATAACCAGCTCTTACCGCTTCAGGACTAAACTCTTCGACCCAACCAAGCAATTCAGAGGCTAATGAGCTGGTTTGTGAGTAATAAGTCTGAAGCTCCTGACTCAGATCCTCAGGACACTGTCCCCAAGGGTAGAAGTGAAAATACTCTTTGATGTCCTTAACTGTATGGTCTTTAGCGACTTCAGAAATTTTGCTGGAGAAAAAGCCATCCTGAGTACCGACGTTGTAGTTATAGTCAGATTTACGATCACTATTAAAAAAAGCCTGCCAATTGTCGTAGATGGCTCGAACTTGAGCTTCGGCTATTGGGTGGTTTTTTAGGACGCCGAAACCAGTCTCATGCAGCGATTTTACAAAGGCCTCATTGGCACCATCAGATTGATAATCTACCGCCTCTAAAAAATTAGACATTCCACTAACTCCAGTAACTGCTTGTCATTGCCGCTTCAAAAAAATCGACCACGCCAGCATCGTCTACACCCA
>CATEEE010000127.1 GCA_949499045.1 Marinobacterium sp. xm-d-530
GAATGGGAGCCATCAGGCGGTGAATTAAAACGCATTGGACTGGCGCGCCTACTTCTTAAACAAGCCGATATTCTGCTGCTAGATGAGCCTTTCGCCGGAATGGACGCTGAGCTACAAACGAGGCTGATCAAAACACTGCGTGAATTGTGGCAGCAAAAGCTGGTACTACTCGTGTCGCATGATCTTGAGCAGCAGGATTCAAATGACACCGTGCATCACCTGTAGAGAGACCATTTGATGAAAACACCTATTACACTCCTAACAGGCTTTCTCGGCAGTGGTAAAACCACACTACTAAACCACCTTATCAACCAGCCAGAGTTGTCGGATACGCTGGTCATCATCAATGAATTCGGTGAAATCGCTTTGGACCATCTTCTTGTTGAAGAGAGCAACGAGAATGTACTCATGGAGATGGACAGTGGCTGCATGTGCTGCACGGTGCGCGGAGATCTGGTCAACACACTGCATGACGTGACCGCTCAAATGTCAGAACCTGACGGACGTCAGTTCAAACGCATCATTATTGAAACCACAGGGTTGGCCGATCCAGCCCCGATTATTCATACCCTAATGACCGATCGCTGGATTGCAGAAGCTTATCAGTTAGATGGTGTCGTCACGACGGTTGATTTTGCAACAGGCTCACACACCTTAGATCAGCACAAAGAGTCAGTAAAACAGGCCGCTCTAGCAGACCTATTACTACTGACCAAAGGTGATATGGCTGATGAAGCCGAAAAAGCGGCCTTAATCAGCCGACTGACCCAAATCAACCCCAGTGCGCACAAGCTTAAAGTCGCCAGTGGTCAAGCTGTTCCCAACCAGTTGCTCAACCTAGGGTTGTTCACAACCGAAGGTAAATTGACGGATGTAGAGGCCTGGTTAAAAGAGGAGGCCTACAGTGAACAGCAAGATCACCACCATGACCATGATTGCCATGAGCATGGATGTGATCACGACCACGCCAAACGTCATGGTGACAACATAGAATCCTTCTGCCTGACCGTTGAAAAGCCGATCAGTAAAGAAGCGCTTCAAGATTGGATGCAGTTACTGATGAGCCTGGTCGGCAGTAATATATTACGCATCAAAGGTCTTCTGAATATCGAAGGCGTCGAGGAACCCTTAGTGATTCATGGAGTGCAGCAGCTCTTCCATCCACCGGTACCTCTGCCAGCCTGGCCCAATGATGATCAGCGAACACGGTTGGTGTTTATCACACAAAACGTCAGTAAAGAGTTTATCGAGAATACCTTTAAAGAGCTGATCGATATTGCGGAGTCCTAAACTAAAAACCCCGTGAAACAACATATTTCACGGGGTTTTTCATCTAATCGCGACCTGTTTGAGACCGCGCTTTCTTTTATACTGCAGGCTCTACCACTAGTTCTGGATGACGAAGCATGTTACCTGTTAAACGAACGATTGCGTATATCGTCGCCGCTTGAATCAAGAACATCGCACCGATACCCAACCAGTAAACCAAGCCAAACTTAGCCACTATTCCTGTACCGACAATCGCAACGTGCCACCAGAAAAGATTCAGAACAAAGAAGGCAACGCCCGGACAGACAAGACCAAAAGCAACTGGACTGTGCTCACCGCCATGTAGGTACTTGTCTAGATAACCATTCAATTTCATAACACGGTAGCCGACCATCAAGATGATCGCTTGCAACGCAACCATCAGCGTCATCATTTGGAAGTTTTCACCGGCATCCAATGTACCCCCAGTTAAGTGGGCAATACCATGTTCCATGCGCAACCACTCGATACCAAGCAGTGTCACAATCGGTACAAGCATCCAAAGACTAGGTGTCGCTTGCTCTTGAAGGCCGTGCTGCATCATCGCATTAACGCCAGATACCAATACAACCAGAACAACCAACACTGCAGCAATTAGAAACAGGTACGAAAATACCGATGCTATCGTAATGACCGCAGGGATGTGCGACATCGCTGCAGGCGCCGCAAACCCAACAGACAACATTGAGAAGGTAAAGGCAGCCATTAGGGGTGATAGATGATTGTGCTCTTCACTACGGTAGCCACCCTGCGTCAACATACGACCAAGATAGCGACCGTACATTTTTAGCGCGTAGTAACCGATGATTAAAAAGGCTAGCAACGCTCCTGGGAACATCCACTCAATAATCGTCCATAGACCCGGAACAAATAGAGCACCCGATACAAACATCACGTTCACTGTCATAGAGAAGGTCAGAGGCAGAGCCATCATCTGAACCTCAGCGGGTGAGTTCAAAATCTTCTCGTGAGCTTCACTGCCTTTGACTGCGTTGTATTCGCGAATATTCCAAACCAACAGAGCGATGTGCAACAGTCCAAAGATCACAACACC
>CATEEE010000128.1 GCA_949499045.1 Marinobacterium sp. xm-d-530
TCCTCGCCCCCAAAGGTATGCTCACGATGGTAACTAATCAAACCCTCTTTAAAAGCGTAAAAAGTCAGATTATGGGCCCCAAAATCAACAACCGCACAGGCTCTACCGGGCATAAGCTCTTCTGGAGGCAGTGCGCGCTCATAGACATAGGTGTCAACATCCACCACATCGCATTTCAGCCCCGCCAAATCTAGACAGTCCTCACGAGCTGAGACGCCGTCGCGACGACAGGCTACGATACCAATACGATTAAACGCTGGATTTCCTTGGACGGGTCCTAACACCTCAAAATCCAAGGCAACATCCTCTATCGGATAAGGGATAAACTGATCGGCCTCAATTTTCACCTGCTCTTCAAGATCAAAGCCGAAGAAGAGGTCAGAAATCTGAATCTCTTTTGTGATCACATCAGACGCTGCGACAGATGTGATTGCCCGCGTCGTTTTAACACCCGCCAAACGTTGCGCTTTGACGATCGCATCAGCAACCTCTTCTGGCTTCTCTATGCTGCCATCAACAAACGCTTTGCCTGGTAGAGAGATAACGCCAAAACCATCCAGCACAGGAGTATTTCCAAGAAAGCTCAACGCAACAAGCTTGAGAGAGGAGTTCCCAATATCAACCCCCAAAACACCTTGTTTGTTACCGCCAAACAGTTTGAACACAAAAATACCTAATAAATAGTGGATATAATCTAACTTCACTCTAGACTAAGGCACAAAAGTTACAAGTGACGTTGTGGATCTAAATCAAGTTCTCGTTATAATCCTAGCTCAATTTAGAAAGTTTGCAGATGAATGCGCATTATTAAAAGAATTACTAAATGGTTGATGGCACTGGCTGCATTGGGACTGCTAGCAGCCGTTATGGCAGCAGGTGGTATCTACTACTATTTCAGCCCTCAATTACCGGATGCCGAAACCCTACGTGAGGTAGAGTTCCAGACCCCTTTGCGCGTCTACAGTGCAGACGAAAAATTAATTGCTGAGTTTGGTGAAATGCGCCGAACTCCAATCAGCTATGCCGACATCCCGCAACACTTTATCCATGCCCTTCAAGCCGCAGAGGATGCACGCTTCTTTGAACACCAAGGGATCGATCTTCGCGGACTTTTTCGTGCAGCCTTTCAGTTAGCTACTTCTGGTAAAATTCAAAGTGGTGGTTCAACCATCACCATGCAGGTGGCTAAGAACTTCTTCCTAACGCGCGAGCGCACCTTTGAACGTAAGTTTGTTGAGATTCTATTAGCACTCAGCATTGAGCAATCACTTTCTAAACAAGAGATTCTTGAGCTCTACATTAACAAAATCTACCTAGGCCATCGCTCTTATGGGATTCAAGCAGCGGCCCAGGTCTATTACGGCAAGCCAATTGATCAACTGAACATTGCTCAACTGGCTATGATTGCAGGATTGCCAAAAGCTCCATCAGCCTACAACCCAATTACTAACCCACAAAGAGCACTGGAGCGTCGCAACTGGATTCTTGGCCGAATGCAGGAGCTAGGCTTCATTACGAGTCTCGACTACTCAGATTCGGTCAATCAACCCGTTACAGCCAGCTACCATGGTGCAGATATCGAAATTCCAGCGCCTTATGTAGCTGAAATGGTTCGTGCGGAGCTCTATGAAACCTATGGTGAAAAGATCTACACCGATGGAATGAAGGCCTATACGACCATTGACAGCACCATGCAGCGGAGCGCCAATCAAGCACTTAGAACAGCGCTGTTAGCTTACACTGAACGTCACGGTTACCGTGGTCCAGAGCAGCATTTTGATCTCACAGAGATAGAGGCATCCGCACTGCTGAAAAAGCTGAAAGCGACACCGGCTTATGGCGGACTAGAGGCCGCACTTGTGAAAGAGGTGGATGATTCTGAGGCGACGTTACTGCTTGGCGATGGCAGCGAAACGACTCTACGCTGGTCAGGTATCAGCTGGGCTCGAGCATACAAAGGCGTGAATTCTACCGGCCCTGAGCCGAAAAAAGCATCAGAAGTACTGGCTGTTGGGGATATCATTCGAATTCGCCAAACTGCAGAAGGTTGGCGTCTATCGCAATTACCCGAGGTACAAGGCGCGTTCATAGCTATCAATCCAGAGAATGGTGCTATCCAATCCCTAACCGGTGGATTCAGTTTCTATCTGAATAAGTTCAACCGAGCCACTCAGGCCTATCGTCAACCAGGCTCAAACATTAAACCCTTCCTCTACAGTGCTGCTCTGAGCAATGGCTACACTCCGGGGTCAGTTATCAATGACGCACCCGTTGTTTTCCATGATGTCAGTTTAGAGGGTAACTGGCGACCTGAGAACGATAATGGAAAGTTTGGCGGGCCGACTAGGCTTCGTGAGGCCCTATACCGTTCACGCAACCTGATCTCTATACGCTTAATGCGAGCTCTAGGGATCGAAGAGACGCGAGACTTTATCCTAGGGTTTGGTTTTGAAGAGGATAAACTTCCTAAAAACTTATCACTCTCTTTAGGCAGCGCTGATGCAACACCACTGCAAGTGGCAACCGGTTATGCCTCAATTGCCAACGGTGGATTTAAGATCAGTCCATATATCATTGAGTCGGTGTTGGATAGTGAAGGACTTCCTCTGTTTGCAGCCAACCCGAGTATCGCTTGTAGCGGTTGTCCCGAGCGTCAGCAAGCCGAGTTAATTGCTCAAGAGCTTGCCGATATGGCATCAAATGAAGCGACTTCCGATGCGCAAGCTAGCACCGAAGGTCAACAGCCTCTAGTAACGCTAACCGGGCAACCTCTCGCTATGCGTCTACTGGACGAGCGCACGGCTTATATCATTCATGACATGATGCGCGACGTCATTAAAAAGGGTACTGGTCGTCGTGCACTCGCTCTGAAACGCGGTGACCTTGCTGGTAAAACAGGAACAACTAATGATCAAAAAGACTCTTGGTTCAGTGGCTTTACTCCTAAATTGAGCGCAACGGCGTGGGTCGGCTTTGACCAACCATCTCATCTAGGTAAGCGCGAATGGGGTAGCACGGCTGCACTGCCGATGTGGATCGACTTTATGGGTGATGCTCTGCGTAACATCCCTGAAAGCTACCTGCCTGAACCGGCGGGTATTGCGACAGCTCTGATAGATCCCGCCACAGGATTACTGGCCTACGAAGGGCAGAAAAACGCCTACAACGAGATTTTCAAAGAGGAGCAGGTTCCAACTGAAGTAGCCCCTAAACCAGGTAGCGAAGTGGCCGCACCCACCTCTGAAGAGCTGTTCCGATAACCCATCGGCGACGGGTAACAGAACAAAACTGATGCACAAAAAAGGGAAGCCAGATGGCTTCCCTTTTTATTTTCCGCTAAGTGATTAGCTCAGTGGGTAGTTCTCTGGCATGCCCTTAACCGCAACGCCTGAATCAATCGCTGCTTTTGCAACAGCGTAAGAAACCGTACCTAACAGACGAGAATCCGTTGCTTTTGGCAAAATGTATTCACGACCGAACTCAAGATTATCTAGACCGTAAGCATCTAGAACCTCTTGTGTGACAGGCTGCTTAGCAAGGTCTGCAAGCGCGATAACAGCTGCGGCTTTCATCTCTTCGTTGATAGCGGTAGCACGTACGTCTAAAGCGCCACGGAAGATGAATGGAAAACCTAGCACGTTGTTTACCTGGTTAGGGTAGTCAGAACGACCGGTTGCCATGATGACATCATCGCGTGTCGCACGAGCAAGCTCTGGCTTGATCTCTGGATCAGGGTTAGCACAAGCAAAGACAACCGGGCTCGCCGCCATCTTAGACAGGTTCTCTGCTGAAAGCAGATCAGGACCTGATAGACCAAGGAATACGTCAGCGCCATCGATAGCATCTTCAAGAGAGCGCTTATCCGTCTCAGTCGCGAAGATCGCTTTCTCTGGAGTTAGATCATCACGGCCAGAGTGAATAACACCCTTACGGTCGATCATGTAGATGTTCTCGTTACGAGCACCCATGTTGATCAACAGTTTCATACAAGCACTTGCTGCAGCGCCAGCGCCAAGACATACAATCGATGCTTCCTCTAGCTTCTTACCCGCTAATTCAAGCGCGTTGATCATACCGGCTGCCGTTACAATCGCAGTACCGTGTTGGTCATCGTGGAAGACAGGGATGTTACAACGTTCGATCAACGTACGTTCTATCTCAAAACACTCTGGAGCTTTGATGTCTTCTAGGTTAATGCCGCCAAAGGTATCAGCGATTCGAGCGACAGTGTCGATAAAGGCCTGTGGGCTCTCAGCATCAACTTCGATATCGATAGAGTCGATGTTTGCAAAACGTTTAAACAGAAGTGCTTTACCTTCCATAACTGGCTTAGAGGCCAGTGGGCCTAGATCACCAAGACCCAAGATAGCTGAGCCATTTGAGATAACCGCAACTAGGTTGCCTTTGGCAGTGTAACGGTAAGCGTTTTCAGGATCTTTAGCGATTTCACGCACTGGCTCAGCAACACCTGGAGAGTATGCTAGAGATAGGTCGCGTGATGTTTCAGCGGGTGTAGATAGTTCTACGCTGATTTTACCTGGCATTGGAAACTCATGGTAATCCAGTGCTGCCTGTTTAAAGTCTTGAGACATTGTAGAATCCTGAATAGTTATAGGCCCATATGCTAAATGCAGATAGGCTAGGTTATGTTCTAATTAAAGGTCGTTGTGGGATGATATAAAAATAACCTCTCAGTAGAAAGGTCTATTCAAGGAAACCGTCTAAGCAATTGGGCTTATAACCGTTTCACAATTTGATATGCCGTTTGTCTGAAACCGGCAGCAAAAAAGGTTTGTAACTTGAACCTGGCGTTAAAGAGTCACGGCGATCCAAAATCCAGCCTCGCACCTCCAGTGAGTCTCCTAATGAAAAGGTAAGACTTTTGCTCCACTCTCTCGGTATGCGAACAGCCAATCGATCATCCAATTCCAGATAGATGTACTTTTTAGTAAGGTCAATCTTAGTAATCCGACCCGACACCAGATTGAATCCCCCTTTATCAATATCTTTAGCGGCAGCAATCCTTTTTGACCAGACACCCTTACCTAAGGATCTAGGTCTCTTTTCAGCCGAGAAGAGACAATCCGCTAATCGATCATTAGGGGGAACACTGATCGCCCAACCCAGACCCTCTTGGATCAGACGTTGTGACAGTGTTTGCGTTCCATCGTACAAGTAGCCCAATACACGACCGTAACGATCTTTAGGCTCACGTCCGAAATAGAGCTGCAGAGACCCTAACTCTTGTATCCAGGTCTGCAATAGGCGCTTAGCTTGCAATGCGCCCTCTTCAGCCCTTGGCTTTGAAAAGAGTTCAGGGGTATTCACGCCTATCAAGCGCACCTTGCGGCCATCTGTAAGATGTACGGTATCGCCATCAACTACTTTGGCTACACTGACCGATTCTGATGCACCTTGCGGAGTACAACTCCCTGCTAGTGCAGACTGACAGGCAATAAAAAAGGCACTCGCAATGAGTGCCTTTTTAATGTTCTGCATGCAGAGACCCAAATTAGTTCTTTAGGCTGCGAGCACCGAAGCGCTTGTTGAAGCGATCCACTCGACCACCGGTCTGAGCTTCTTTCTGCTTACCAGTGTAGAAAGGGTGACACTGACTGCAAACGTCGACAGCCATTGTGCTCTCTTTCATTGTAGAGCGAGTTGTCATTACGTTACCGCAAGAACAGTTGAAGGTAACATCGTTGTACTCTGGGTGGATACCAGCTTTCATAGTATTAAACCTCTATGTTTTATGTGCCGCCACTTAACGCTAAATGCATAAAATGCTGCTTAAGCACCGCACGACTGACGAAAAATTCGCCGGGAAATGTCAAGGCGCGCAATTATACGCAGGCGCTGTACGAATAACAACCAATAATCATCCAATACCTTTAAGCGGCTATTTAAAACCGCCATATGGGTGCTAGACTTGCTCTTCGCTTGTTAGAAATGTTGGCCATGATCGTACGTGTTGCACTACCGGTACCCCTGAATCGTCTATTTGACTACGCCATTCCGCAAGGGGTGGCTAAGCCCGCTATTGGGGCTCGAGTACTGGTTAAATTTGGACAACGCAGTTTGATTGGGATGATTCATAGCCATAGTGACCAGACCGATGTTCCATCCAGTAAATTAAAGCCTTTCGAAGCTCTTCTCGATCAAAAACCCTTGGTTAATGCAGAACAGATAAAACTCGGCGAGTGGGCGGCCAGCTATTATAAATACCCGCTGGGCGATGCATTAATCCATCTTCTTCCTAACTTAGCTCGCAAAGAGCAACACCCTTTCTCTGAGCCAGATTACTGGCGTTTGACCGAGCAAGCCGATATTGAATCGCTGCCCAAGCGCGCCGTCAGACAGCGCGCACTGTTTACTCTGATTGAGAACCAACAGCCTGTTAGCACATCCACGATACGAGAGGCCGAATTCACGTCACAAGTGCACAAGGCGCTGATTGAATCAGAACAGATCGAAAAGTGTGAAGCGCCTTTAATCGATACACAGCAGCCTGATGCTCTCCAACCCAGCAGTGCGGGATTAGCACTGAATGCAGAACAACAACGAGCGGTTGATCTGATCAAACAGAGCAAGGGATTCAGCCCAATTCTGTTAGTGGGGGTGACAGGATCAGGCAAAACCGAAGTCTATCTGCAATCCATCGAGCAGGCTCTGGCCGATGGCAAGCAAGTACTGATTCTAGTGCCTGAAATTGGCTTAACACCCCAATTGGTTGAACGGTTTACCGCGCGATTCAACACTAAAATTGCTTCACTGCACTCCGGCCTAACGGATCGAATGCGCTTTGATGCCTGGCAGTCGATCCGTTCCGGTGAGACTCGCATCGTCATTGGCACACGCTCAGCCATTTTTATTCCCTTTGCTAACTTAGGGATGATCGTCATTGATGAGGAGCATGACCCGTCGTTTAAGCAACAGGAAGGGTTCCGCTACCATGCACGAGATCTTGCATTGGTCCGCGCAAAACAGCTTGATATACCGGTCATCATGGGCAGTGCGACACCGGCACTGGAATCGCTACTTAATGTTCAACAAGGTCGCTTCAAAGAGTTGCAACTGACACAGCGTGCCGGTCGAGCAGCGGCTCCTAGCTTTGAGCTACTTGATGTGAAAGGGGTTGAATTAGATACCGGTCTCGCACCCGACATTATTAGCCGCATTAACGATCACATTACCCTTGGCAACCAAGTCCTAGTGTTTATAAACCGGCGCGGTTTTGCCCCAACACTGACTTGCCAGGATTGCGGATCAACTGTGGACTGTACACGCTGTGATGCACGCATGACGCTGCACCGCAAACCTCCAAAGCTGCACTGCCATCACTGTGATCGACAAACACCGATCCCGCGCCACTGTCAGCACTGCGGTAGCGATCAACTTCGGCCGGCAGGTAGCGGTACGGAGAGAATCGAACAGAGATTGTCAGAGCTATTCACCAATACCAGCATCAAGCGTGTGGATCGTGATTCAACCCACTCACGTCACGCTTTTGAGTCCTTGATGAACGAGGTTAATAGTGGCGATCCCTGCATCCTAGTCGGTACTCAAATGCTTGCCAAAGGCCACCACTTTCCGAACGTCACACTGGTCGTCATCGTCAATACTGACGCAGGCCTATTCAGTGCCGATGTGCGAGGCATGGAGCGAACTGCGCAGCTGATCATGCAAGTTGCCGGCCGTGCCGGACGAGCAGAACGACCTGGCGAAGTCGTGCTACAGACCCAACAAGTTGATCACCCTCTTCTGAACACCTTGGTCACTTCAGGCTATCTGACCTTTGCAGAACAAGAACTAATGAGTCGTAAACAAGCTCAGCTCCCCCCCTTTGCTTTTCAAGCGATTATTCGTGCTGAAGCGAAAAAACAGGGCTGGGCAGAGGCACACCTTATGCGCTTAAGAAGAGCGTTAGAAGGCACCTACTCGAGCAGCCAACTTCCTATGATCAGTGGCCCCTTCCCCTCTTACATGGAGAAGCGTGCAGGTATGTTTAGAGCGCAACTGATGTTCACGGGATACTCTCGCACTTCGATCCAAGGCACATTAAAAGCAGCACAAAACTGGCTAGAGCAGGATAAAGAGTCGAGTCGTGTCCGCTGGAACATCGACATTGACCCTGTCGATAGCTTTTAAGGGCTGCAAAACGATATAATGCTGCCAACTTTGTAGTGGCAGACTACACCATCGATCTATTTCACCGAGTAAAGACATGAAAGAACAGATAGCGCTCTTGCTAAACGGCGCCATTGAAGCACTGAAAGCAGAGGGCAAACTCCCTGCTGATCTTGAGCCAAACATACAAGTTGAAAACACACGTGACAAAGCGCACGGTGATTTAGCGACTAACCTTGCGATGACACTGGCAAAACCGGCTCGCCAAAATCCACGCGCTATCGCAGAGATGATTTTGCAAGCGCTTCCCGCTTCAACTGTTGTGGACAAAGCTGAGATTGCCGGTCCAGGCTTCATCAACTTCTTTGTCAACGATGCTGCGATCTATTCAGTGGTTGCTGAAGTGCTGGAGCAGACTGACCAGTTTGGCCGCAGCAAACCAACTAGCGATGATCGAGTACAAGTTGAATTTGTCTCTGCTAACCCAACAGGACCTTTGCATGTAGGCCATGGTCGTGGTGCCGCTTATGGCGCAACACTGGCCGACCTGCTCGAAGCAGGTGGTATGAACGTTGAACGTGAGTACTACGTCAACGATGCCGGTCGCCAGATGAACATTCTGGCTGTCAGCGTCTTTCTTCGATACCTCGAACTGCTTGGCGATACAATTACCTTCCCAGCTAACGGCTACCAGGGTGAGTACATTCGAGACATTGCCGCTGGTTTGAAACAATCACAGGGTGATGCATTGCAGTGTTCACTGGATGACCTCTACTTAGATGTCCCTGCTGATGAGCCAGCAGGCGGTGATAAAGAGCTGCACATTGATGGCCTTATAGATCGTGCTCAGAACATCTTGGGTGCACAGTACAGAACACTCTTCGATGCAGGCCTAGACTCAATTCTGGGTGACATACGTGAAGACCTAGGTGAGTTCGGTGTGAACTACCAGTGTTGGTTTAGTGAGCGCTCACTTACCTCAAGCGGTGATGTTGACGAGGCACTAAAACGTCTTGATGACAAAGGTTACCTCTATGAAGAGGGCGGAAACCTATGGTTCAAATCGACCGATTTCGGTGATGATAAGGATCGCGTGGTTAAACGTGCCAACGGTCAAACGACCTACTTTGCCTCTGACATCGCGTATCACATGAACAAATTTGAACGCGGCTTCCAAACGGTTATAAACGTCTGGGGTGCCGATCACCACGGCTACATTACCCGTGTGAAAGCAGCGATTCAGGCACTTGGCTACGACCCAGAGCGTCTGGTTGTAAAACTGGTTCAGTTCGCAATTCTTTACCGTGGTAGCGAGCGCGTTCAGATGTCGACTCGATCAGGTTCTTTTGTCACGCTTCGTGAGCTTCGCGATGAGGTGGGCAATGACGCTTGTCGATTCTTCTACGTTACACGTAAAGCCGATCAGCACATGGACTTTGACCTAGATCTTGCCAAGTCAGAATCTAAAGACAACCCTGTCTACTACATCCAGTATGCACACGCGCGAATCTGTTCAGTACTGCGCAAATTGGAGAGTGAAGGCATGGCTTGGGATCAAGCGATGGGATTAGAATCACTTGAGCGACTCGATAGCGAAGCGGAGCGTGACCTTGTGACCGCGTTGGGTAAGTACCCAGAGACGGTTAAGCACGCTGCGGCTAACTTTGAACCCCACCAGCTGGCCAACTACCTGCGTGACCTAGCCTCGGATTACCACACTTACTACAATGGCCATAAGATGCTAATTGACGATGAGGCGCTGCGTAATGCACGCATTACACTCTCTGTGGCGGTACGCCAGGTCATTGCAAACGGTCTAACCATTCTTGGTGTCTCTGCACCTGAACAGATGTAGTCATGTCAAACCGAGACTTTGCATCTAAACCCAAGTCACACAAGCCTCGAGGTGGTGCCAGTCGCTCCAGCTCGAGCGCTCGCAAAACACCGGCTTCACCTCAACCTTCTGGTGTTTCTGCCGGATTGGTGCTTGCTGTCTTTGTGGCTTTGGGTCTGCTTGCCGGTCTTATCTACTTCTTGATTAAGCAACCGGCACCGAGTAGCAGTAGCAAAGCGATTCAGCAAGCTCCAACACAGGAGCCCGTCATTCCAGCCCAAGTCGAGCCCCGTCAACCTGGCGAATCTCTGCCTCTGGATAACATTGATCTTGAGTCACAAGATGAACGGTTTGGTTTCTACAAGCTGCTAGAAGAGAGTGAAGTCAAAACACCTGAAGAGTCAGCCTATGTCTCGACACCGAAAACTGCGTCACTCGATGCCGTTTACCGATTACAAACTGGCTCATTCCGCAATGCCCGCGATGCTGAAGCTCAGCGTGCCAGACTAGCCCTTTCCGGACTGCCGAATGTAACCATGTCTCGCACAGAGGGAAGCAATGGTGTGTGGTACCGCGTATCAACGGGTAACTTCTCAACCTATAACGAGTTAAAAAGCGCTACCGCTAAACTCGAGAAGCTGAACATCCATCCCGTTAAACGCAAAGTAAACTAGGGGACTCATTCACAGGCTCCCTAGCCTTGAAAACAGCCGATTCATCCCAATAAATGCAGTTAAGCTTATGATTGGGAATCTCTCTAATGACCACTATTGTTTCTGTTCGCCGCGGTGATCAAGTCGTTGTAGGCGGCGACGGCCAAGTCTCTTTGGGTAATACCGTTATGAAGGGTACTGCCCGCAAAGTTAATGTCATCGATAAACACAAAGTCATCACAGGCTTTGCCGGCAGTACCGCCGATGCGATTACGCTTCGCGACCTATTTGAGCAGCAGCTCGATAAACACCAAGGCAATATTGTGAATGCGGTTATCCACCTCGCTCGCGAGTGGCGCTCCGATCGAGTATTGCGCCGATTAGAGGCATTAATGTTGGTGGCTAACTCTGAGAAGACCTTTCTTATCTCTGGCAGTGGCGATGTCATCGAACCAGAAGATGGTGTCATTGCGATCGGTTCCGGTGGTAACTATGCTCTTGCAGCGGCGCGCGCACTGGTTGATAACAGTGAACTAAACGCACGTGACATCGTTGAGAAGAGCCTAGAGATCGCCGCTGGCATCTGTGTCTTCACCAATGCCAACCTAACCATCGAACAACTCGAGTCTGTCGCTTAAGGAGCCTTTTATGTCAGCTATGACCCCTCGCGAGATCGTTTCAGAACTCGATCGTCACATCATTGGTCAGGATTCCGCTAAGCGCTCTGTTGCCATTGCACTGCGTAACCGTTGGCGCCGCATGCAACTCAATGAAGAGATGCGTAGTGAGGTAACACCTAAAAATATTCTTATGATCGGACCAACCGGTGTGGGTAAGACTGAGATCGCACGCCGCTTAGCGAAGCTTGCCAACGCACCATTCATCAAGGTTGAGGCAACAAAATTTACCGAAGTGGGCTATGTGGGTCGTGACGTTGAAACCATTATCCGCGATCTTGTCGACCAGTCGATCAAGATGTTGCGTGAACAAGCGATCGAAAAGAACACGTTCCGTGCCGAAGAGGCTGCCGAAGAGCGCATTCTGGATGCACTGTTGCCCGAAGCACGCCCTATCGGCAGTGAAGAGCTAGACAAAACCGACTCGGCAACACGCCAGATATTCCGCAAAAAGCTTCGCGAAGGTCAGATCGACGATAAAGAGATCGACATTGAAATCGCTCAACCCAAAGTCGGTGTTGAGATCATGACGCCACCCGGTATGGAAGAGATGACCAATCAGTTGCAGAGTCTCTTCGCCAATATGGGTCAGGATAAGAAACAGTCGCGTCGCCTTAAGGTATCAGAGGCTTTCAAACTTCTAACCGAAGAAGAAGCTGCTAAGTTGATCAAAGAGGATGACCTAAAACAGCAAGCACTAGAGGCTGTAGAACAGAACGGCATCGTCTTTTTAGATGAGATCGACAAGGTATGTAAACGCGCCGAGTCTGGCAACGCTGACGTATCACGTGAAGGGGTACAGCGAGATCTTCTACCGTTAATCGAAGGCTGCACGGTCAGTACGAAGCACGGCATGATCAAAACCGATCATATTCTATTTATCGCATCGGGTGCCTTTCATTTGGCTCGCCCATCAGATCTGATCCCAGAACTCCAAGGTCGCTTACCCATTCGTGTAGAACTGGAAGCGCTAACACCAGAGGACTTCTCTCGTATTTTGACAGAACCGAAAGCCGCTCTGACAGAGCAGTACAAAGCGCTTATGGCGACTGAAGGCGTTTCAATCGAGTTTACTCAAGAGGGTATTCAGCGTATCGCCGAACTCGCTTGGTCAGTGAACGAGAAGACGGAAAACATTGGAGCCCGTCGTCTGCATACTATGATGGAGCGCTTACTGGAAGAACTCTCGTTCAGTGCAGCAGATAAGAGTGGTCAAACCGTTGAAATTGATCGTA
This sequence comes from Marinobacterium sp. xm-d-530, assembly GCA_949499045.1. Lineage (GTDB taxonomy): Bacteria > Pseudomonadota > Gammaproteobacteria > Pseudomonadales > Balneatricaceae > Marinobacterium_E. The sequence goes on from CATEEE010000128.1 coordinate 12,527, forward strand.
ACTTTGTTGATCAATACCTGGGTGAACTCAGCGCGGACGAGGACTTGAGTCACTACATTCTGTAATACGAGGTGATACCATGAGTTCTGTGCCCATGCCTAAACAGATCCATCTTCATAAGCGCTCTAAGACACTTGAGTTGGTTTATGACGATGGCAGTTTTGAACTGACCGCTGAGTTTCTGCGTGTTCATAGCCCTTCAGCAGAGGTGCGTGGGCATGGCATTGGTCAAGAGGTTCTTCAGACAGGCAAGCGTCTAGTCGGACTTAAAGGCATCGAAGCCAGTGGCAACTATGCTCTCAAGCTGATCTTTGATGATGGGCACGACTCTGGTCTCTATACTTGGGCCTACCTCCACGACCTAGCGCACAATCAAGAGCAGTATTGGAGTGATTACTTAGCTCGACTGGATGCAGCAGGCGCCAGCCGAGACAACGGAATGATTGCGATAGGTTAACGACAAGCCGTAACTCTGTCGTTACAATAGCCCCATTGAACAGTTAAGTGGATCTATCCCCATGTCAGACAATCAGAAAAACACCACGCATTTTGGCTACCAAGAGGTTCCGGTTGATGAAAAAGTTAACCGTGTTGCTGACGTATTTCACTCAGTAGCCGCTAAATATGACGTGATGAACGATCTGATGTCGGGCGGTGTTCACCGCATTTGGAAACGAATCACGATCGAAAGCTCCGGCGCTCGTCCTGGACAAAAAATACTTGATATTGCTGGCGGCACAGGCGATCTAACCCGTCGTTTTGCACAGATCGTCGGTCAGTCAGGCAAGGTTGTGTTGGCGGATATCAATGACTCCATGCTGAAAGTGGGACGCGATAAGCTGATCGACAAAGGGGTTGCTGGTAACGTTGAGTACGTGCAAGCCAATGCCGAATGCCTACCTTTTGAAGATAACACCTTCGATATCATCACCATCGCTTTTGGTCTTCGTAACGTGACCGACAAAGACGCCGCTCTGCGCTCTATGAATCGCGTACTCAAGCCAGGCGGTAAATTGATGGTATTAGAGTTCTCTAAAACTGAGAACCCACTACTGACAAAAGCTTACGACTTCTATTCCTTTAATCTACTACCAAAAATGGGTCAGTTGATAGCCAACGATGCCGAAAGCTACCGCTACTTGGCTGAATCGATTCGCATGCACCCTGATCAAGAGACTCTTAAAGGGATGATGGACAGTGCTGGCTTTGTGCAGACGCGTTACCGCAACCTGACACAGGGCATTGTTGCCCTTCACACCGGAATTAAACCCTAACAGAAGGGATTGAGAGGCGACGTTTATGAATCTGATTGATGCGACTCTAACAGGCTCCATTGAATCAGCGATAAACGCTTATCTATCCACTCGTCCTAGTGCCCGTCACACACTCGGTAAACTGACCGGTCAGAGTTTAGGAGTTACCCTGCTGCCACAAGCGCTAACGATCACCCTGATTTTCAGCGGTGATCATGTCAGTGTCATGCGTGAATTCGAGGGCGAGCCGACCACTCATTTAACGGGATCAGCCTCAGATTTGTTGAAGCTGCTGAATGAACCCAATAGAGTCATGTTCGGTCAAGGCGTTGAGGTAAAGGGCGATTCCGCTCTACTACAACGTCTGTCTCACGCCTTCGATAACCCAACTCTTGATTGGGAAGATTGGTTAGCGGATCAAATGGGTGATCTGCCTGCTGCTATGATTATGAAGCCGATCAATCAGTCGATAGAGTGGGCAAACAGCAGTCGTCAAACCCTGACCATGACTGCCAAAGAGTATCTCCAAGAGGAGATCAAACTGCTGCCTACACGCGTTGAGTTTGAGGGATTTATTAACGACACTCGTCAGCTTAAACAGCGAGCTGAGTTATTCGAGCGCCGTCTGGAGAGGTTGATGAAAGGCTCTTAAAACGGCTTCACAACAACGAAAATAAGTATCGGCACGAAGATGAGTAGTGGTAACTCATTAAAGAGTCGAAAGTAACGTCCGCTCTGCGTCAGCTCATCACGCTTTAATCTCTGCAAGTAAGATCGACACCAAAAATGGAAACCGATCAAAAACCCCACGAACAGCAGTTTAGCGTGCATCCAACCACCGCTGAAACCATATCCCAGCCATAACCAGAGTCCTAATCCTAGCGTGAAAATCGCCATTATGGTCATGAAACCGTAGAGTTTTGACGCCATAATCGACAAACGTGCGACATCTTGGCCCGCCGCCTTGCCTTCAACATAGTGCACAAAAATGCGCGGCAAATAGAAAATACCGGCCATCCAGCTCGTCATGGCCAGAATGTGAAACATCTTAATCCAAAGCATCGAAACTCCTTAATGGCTTACCAGGGTATTGAAGAGCCATCCCAAGCTAAAAATTGACCACTCTGTCCACCGCGGGCGCCCTCCATAACATCCATTAGCGCACAGGCAGCAAAGGTCGAAGAGAAGAGTTTACCTTCCGGCACTCGAGCCTGAAAGGGCTTAGAGAGCTCTGTATCAGTTGTACCTGGGTGTAGTGCCAACAATTGAACCTTAGGATGCGTTCTTGAAAGCTCGATACTGAGCGTTTTAATCAGCATATTCAGCGCCGCTTTTGACGCTCGATAGCCGTACCAGCCCCCTAATTGGTTATCGGAAATACTGCCGACTCGCGCTGACAGAAATGCGATCTGCAGTTCAGACTGTCTTGGAATCAGTCGCATCAACTGGGCCATAAACGCCATTGGACCGAGCGCATTGACCTGCATCACCTGTGTCATCCAATCGAGATCCATTTCTCGAAGCGATTTCTCCGGACGCTGCGTATCGGTATGAAGAAGCCCTTGAGAGAAGATGATTCTAGTGGGATTAAATTCAACCGCTTTCAGCTGATCAATACAGGACTGAAATGTGTGGGTGTCGGTAAGATCTAGAACTATCTGCTCATCACCAGACTGGGTTCGTTTGGTTTGAAGCACTCGGGTTTCAGGGTCGCGAATAGCGGACTGTTCCGCAAACGCCTGACCAATACCGCCACTGCCAATTATTAAGAGATCTGCCATGGTGCACCCAAAACTAAAAGATACGCGCTAAATAGCGTTCTGGATGCAAGCCGTTCGTAGGTTCACTAA
>CATEEE010000129.1 GCA_949499045.1 Marinobacterium sp. xm-d-530
AGCTCAATTGTCTACTTGTAAGTCTTCTGAACAATGCAAATCGCATTAAAGTGTATGCTTTTCATATACTTATATTCATTTAAGATTCTTCGAGTCAGAGTCTTCACAGCGTTTAGATAATATCAGCAAAGCTATGTCTGAAAGTGATTTAGCGACTTTGGGTATTGAGGCTCACTCATTAAAAGGTACTTCGGCTACCTTTGGTGCAGAGACACTTCGATCTACCGCTGAGTGCATTGAAAAAGCGGCTAAATCTGGTGACCAGGCAACAGTTGATCAGTTCGTTCCCTCTGTGCCTTCTCAGTTGGAATCTGTGCTAACAGAATTAAATCGTTTCTCATCAGCGCTTTCAGCTTAATCGAGTTTTTTAAGGAACATCTTGATGCCTCAGAACCAAGTATTAATCGTCGAAGATAGTGCCAGCTTGCGACGTATTTATGCACAGTACGTAGAGAAGGAGGGGGTATTAGTCGATACCGCCGCCACGCTGGCTGAAGCCCATGCAGCTCTTGATTCCAAGGTTTATCAGGTTGTTCTTCTGGATCTGCGCCTCCCTGATGGAGATGGCTTTGATCTTTTAAAACGTATTATTGAGCATCAAATAAAGTCGCTAGTCATCATTATGACCGCACATGGTTCAATTGATGTGGCAGTCGATGCCATTCGTTTAGGTGCTTATGATTTTTTAGAGAAACCCTTCGATGCACGTCGATTGAAGGTGGCGATTAGTTCTGCATTTGCACAGGTTGCTAAGCTTAACTTTGCTCCAGTTGATTTGGCAGAGAAGAAGCAGCGTGAAACCTTCCATAGCTTCATTGGCGCCAGTCCTGCGATGCAGGATATGTATCACCTTATCGAACGAGCGGGCCCCAGTAAGGCGTCCGTGTTTGTGACAGGGGAGAGCGGTTCGGGTAAAGAGCTTACCGCAGAAGCACTGCACAAGCAGAGCGCCCGATCTGAAGGCCCTTTTGTCGCCATCAACTGTGCAGCGATACCTAAAGATCTTATGGAAAGTGAGATATTTGGACATGTGAAAGGTGCGTTCACCGGTGCAAGCGCCAACCGTGATGGTGCTGCTAGCAAGGCGAATGGCGGCACACTTTTCTTAGATGAAATTGGTGAAATGAGTCTTGATTTGCAAACTAAATTGCTACGATTCATTCAGACCGGCATTATCCAAAAAGTGGGTAGTAACTCGGATGAAGTAGTTGATGTCCGTTTCATCTGTGCAACAAATCGTGATCCATTGGCTGAAGTAAAAGCGGGTCGATTTAGAGAGGATCTCTACTATCGCCTGCATGTGATTCCTGTTCATCTGCCCCCGCTACGTGATCGCGGTGACGATATTCTTATGATTGCTGAGTTCTTCTTGAATCGCTACGCCCGTGAAGAGACTAAGTATTTCGAGGGCTTCGATGTCGAAGCCAAACGCAGACTTCTTGAATACCATTGGCCGGGCAATGTTCGTGAGCTGCAGAATGTGATTCGTAATGTCGTTGTTCTGAATGAAGGTGGTGAAGTGACTGTAGCCGATTTTCCAGCGCCTTTGAATTCACTGCAAGATATTGCAGCACCGGTAATGGTTAAAAAAGAAGAGCCTGAAGAGCCGCAAACAAGTAAAACCGCTAAGAAGTCTAAACCCTATTCGAAAGTGATGGCGCAAAGTTTGGATGAGATTGAACCTCTGGAGGTTTTAGAGCGCAAAATCATCGAGAATGCTGTCAAACTCTGCAAAGGGAATGTACCTAAAGCGGCTGCTCTTCTTGAGGTCAGTCCATCGACACTCTACCGCAAAATTAAGGGTTGGAGTTAAGCGCTGCGGTCTCGATTTTGTTCATTAGGGTTGGGTATGCTGACCATGCCTAGCTCTACTCGATCTCTCCCTTTTGCTTTAGCTCTGTAGAGCGCATCATCTGCCCGTTTAAACAGTTCATCTGCATCGACACCGGCTGTGAAGCTACTGATTCCTATGCTTGCTGTTAATTTGTTCACTGGAGTGAAAGGGTGATCTCTCAGGGTGTTTCTAAGTTTTTCCGCAAGAATCAGTGCTTCCGACTGATTTGTATTGGGGAGAATAAACAGAAACTCTTCACCGCCCCAGCGGCCTAGGATATCGACATCTCGTATATTCTCTTGAAGCAGTTTGGCAGCCGCATAGAGCACATCATCACCGACTAAATGGCCCTGGGTATCGTTGATCTGTTTAAAGTGGTCGATATCCAGTAACAGTATTGAAAAATGGGTGCCGTAGCGATTTGCACGTCGAAGTTCAGCGTCAAATAGTTCGTCAAGTCTGGATCGGTTGAAGAGCCCCGTAAGTTGATCGGTCATCCACAGCTCTTCCAACTTTTTTTGAGTCGATATGTCTTCTCGAATCTCTGTGTACCCAATCAGATTTCCGTTTCCATCGTATTGTGGCTCTATCTGTAGCTTCACCCAATAGAGTCCACCGTAAGCATTTTTCTCTTGGGTCTCAACACTCACGAAACCCTTTTGGCGTGCCTCCTGATAACGTTGCTGCAGAACTAGAGCACTGTTTTTCTCAGTTAGCAGGCACTGCAGTGTGCCTGTTTTTAGTTGTTCTCTTGAATATCCTGTCTGTTCACAAAAAGCGCTAGATACCTTAGTTACTTTTCCAGTTTGATCGGTGTTGACCAATAGAATGTGTTTATCGATGATGGCTAGATTTGTCTGAGTTTTATTCCGCTCACGTTTGAGCTGTCTAAACTGCTTATGACCACGTGAACGAAGTAGCTGTAGGGTACGAGTCATTGTGGCCAGCACAATGATGATAAGGGTAATAGAGACTAAAAAAATGACGGGATGAAGTTTTATCTCTGCCATGAGTGAAGAGTCATTAGCCATAAGAGGTTGGCTAAAGAGTAATAAAGTGAGGCAGGAAACTAGGTAATTAAAACCCATACAAAATCCTTCCAAGCAAAATGAAAACTTAAGCCTAGCAGAGGATTTTGTTTTTGCAGGTTTTTTTAAAAAAATTATATTGTCTTGATAATAATGTCTGGTTTAAATATTTAATATTTTTAAATCAATCACTTATCAATAACTTCTGATAAAGGTTGTGCAAAAGTTTGCACCATATCCCACGGGAAACGTATCCAAGTGTCTTGGCTAACCTCGGTAATGAACGTATCAACCAGTGGCTTGCCTGCCGGTTTTGCATAGAGCGTTGCAAAATGCGCTTTAGGAAGCATTTCGCGAACGTATTTGGCGGTGCGTCCTGTATCAACCAGATCATCAACCAGAATCATACCTTCGCCATCCCCTTCAATCCCTTTAAGGACCTCTATCTGGCCTTGAACAGAAGCTTCTCCGCTGTCAGAGTTGGAGTAGCTTAGGACACAGATCGTATCGATCATACGAATATCCATTTCACGAGCTAGGATAGCCGCCGGAACCAGCCCGCCACGGGTAATAGCAATAATGCCTTTCCATGGCCCTTGCTCTAAAAGGCGCCAGCTCAGTGCTCTTGCATTTCGGTGCAGCTCGTCCCAGCTTACGGGAAAGTCTTTGCTGTAAGGTGTCATTTACTTCTCCTAGGAAATTGCACGGGCCGCAAGGGTCTTTGCAGCTTCCTTATGTTCAAACATGATCTGTTCTATATCTTGATCGACTAGCTCGCCAGATTTTACACGCCAATCGCCATTCACCATGACGGCCTCCGCACGATGTGCTCCACACAATAGCAGGGCAGCCAAGGGGTCATGGGCACCGCTGAATCGAGGTTCATCTAACTTAAATAGTGCTAGGTCTGCTGCTTTACCCACCGCTATTTCACCAATATCTTCACGCCCCAATACCTGAGCTGAACCTTTGGTGCCCCAGCGATAGGCATCAAAGTGAGTGACTGCAGAGGAACCGTATCGTAGGCGCTGGATATACATCGCCTGACGGACTTCTTGAATCATATTGGAGCAATCATTTGAAGCTGAACCATCTACACCCAAACCAACAGGTGAGCCAGCCGCTTCAAGTTCTTTTACTTTAGCGATGCCTGAGGCCAGCATCATGTTCGAGCTTGGGCAGTGGCAAACCCCAACTCCAGCCCTACCCAAACGCGCAATCTCTTCATCATTAAAATGAATGCCGTGGGCTAGCCAGGTCTTATCAGATAACCACCCGACCGATTCAAGATAGTCTACCGTCCGCATACCAAAAGAGCGTTCACAGAAGTTCTCTTCGTCGATGGTCTCGGCTAGATGCGTATGAAGTCGCACATTGAGCTGTTTGGCCAGAATAGCCGTGTCACGCATCAACTCGGTCGTCACCGAGAAGGGAGAGCAGGGGGCTAGTGCGATTTGAGACATCGAATAGGGTTCGCTGTCGTGATAGCGAGATACCAAGCGTTCAGAGTCTTGTAGAATCTCATCTTCTGTTTGAACCACGGTGTTAGGCGGTAATCCACCTTGATCTTGACCTAAACTCATGGAGCCGCGAGTCATCGCCATACGTACGCCCATCTGTTGACCGATTTCGATCTGATGATCGATAGCGTCGGTAAGATTGGCAGGGAAAAGATAGTGGTGATCGGAGGCTGTCGTACAACCGGACAACAGTAACTCTGCAAGCGCCAGTTTAGTAGCAGCTCGGTGAACGTCGGGATCTAAATTCGCCCAGACAGGGTAGAGTGTCTGAAGCCACGGAAACAGTTCTTTGTTGAGTGCAGCAGGCAGAGCACGGGTCAATGTTTGATAAAAATGGTGGTGGGTGTTGATTAGGCCGGGGATCAGTACTTGATCACTTACATCAACGGTTTGGTCAATATTAGTCGGTGTCTCACCCTTTGCAACCAGTTCTACTATCGCCTTGCCGCTAACAACGATACCGCCTGAAGCATCTTCGTTATTACCCGTGTAAATGGCTAAAGGGTTGGCTAACCAGATGCGTAGATTGTCTGTCATACTAAAGCGGCTCTCAAGGCTTGCTAATATTTAAAGATAGGCGTCTATTGAACCCAATATTTGACTCAAAAATCAAATAAAAATTAACTTTTAGGTCAGTTTATTTATTTGACCATTTGGTTAGGTTTTAGCACAATTAGTCTATTAAATATGACCCTTCAGGCAGATTCCTTATGATCAGTTACTGGAAAAATGGTTCCGTTGAACAGGATCAATTACTTTCCAACACTCAAACTCTATTGGAGTTCCTGCGTGAATCTAAACGACTTACAGGAACAAAAGAGGGGTGCGCGTCTGGTGACTGCGGGGCCTGTACCGTTGTTCTTGTCTCTTTAGATGACAATGACGGGCTTAAGTATGAGGCGGTTAATAGTTGCTTGATGCCGGCTGCAGAACTCGACGGTAAAGCGCTAATTACTATCGAGGATTTAGCCGATGGCGATGACCTTCACCCATTGCAGCAGGCTTTTATAGATTATCACGCCTCGCAGTGTGGATTTTGCACACCGGGATTCATACTTTCAGCGTTGGCACTGAAAAAGCACGAATCAAATCCTGATTTAGAAGCGATTGATGAAGCTTTGGGCGGTAATTTATGCCGTTGCACCGGTTATTCACCCATTATTAAAGGCGTTCAGTTAGCCGATTGTACACACGATCGTTTTACTGCTCTTGAAGCTGATTTGATCAAGTCGCTCAAACAGTTACAAAACTCCGTTGCATCCGTTGCTGGGTTCCATCAGCCACGCTCTGTAAAGGCACTTTGTGAGCTAAAATCAGAGAATCCAGATGCCATTTTGTTATCCGGTGGTACTGATTGGATGCTGCGAGCCACTCAGGGACTTGAATGCGTCGAAACGCTGATCAGTACCGAAAGAGTCGATGTCTTACATCATATGAGCATTGAGGGCAGCCGATGGTTAGTCGGTGCTGCGGTCTCTTTGAGTCGAATTAAAGATCAGGCTAAAGCGTCTGGTTTTTCCGCTCTTGATCATCTGCTCAGTCGATTTGCGTCACAGCAAATTCGTAACCGTGCGACCTTGGGTGGCTCTATTGGTAATGCCTCCCCAATTGGGGATTTGGCGCCGTTGATGCTTGCCTTAAATGCCGAATTAATTTTGAACTCTGTTGAACAACAACGCTCGTTGCCATTGAAACAATTCTTCTTAGGCTATAAGCAGACAGCATTGAAATCGGATGAGGTCATCAATCAGATTCATTTTAACGTTGATGATCAGTCCCAGGTTCTTTTTGAGAAGGTATCTAAGCGTTTGGATGATGATATTTCTGCTGTTGCTGTAGCGACACATTACACCCTCATTGAAGGGCGACTGAGCACTTTGCGCATAGGGTTAGGAGGCATGGCTGCCACACCGGTATTGGCGTTAGGTGTTATGGCCGCTTTTGAAGGTAAATCCCCCTCATCCATTACCCTGGAGCAGGTCACGCTGGCGCTGGGCGAGCTAACCCCTCTTTCAGACCTAAGGGCCAGCGCTGATTATCGCCTCAAGGTCTGCTCTCGTGTCATTCACCACCATCTAATCAGTGCAAAGGAGTCAGTATGAAACCTGTTGGCGTTTCAGTTACTCACGACAGTGCATTGTTGCATGTAACGGGCAGAGCACGATACGTGGATGATACTCCCTTGCCTGAAGGGACACTGTTTGGTGCCCTTGGCCAAGCCACCATCACAAGAGGTCGAGTGTTATCGATTGATCTGAGTGCGGTGTCAAATGCTCCTGGTGTTATCTCCGTCCTAACATCCGAGGACATTCCGGGGATTAAAGACATAGGGCCTGTCTTTCCTGGTGACCCTCTGCTTGTTGATGGCGATGTACTGTTCCATGGTCAACCGATCTTTCTTGTTGTGGCGACCGATGAGAGGCTTGCACGCTCTGCTGCTTTACTCGCAGAGGTTGAGTATGAAGAGTCTAATCCGATTCTTTCTATTGAAGAGGCTAAGTTACAGGCTTATCGAGTTCGTCCCCCTCACGTAATGCAGAGAGGCGATGTATCGACTATTGGAGCATCTGAACATCAGATCTCTGGTGAATTATCAATTGGCGGCCAAGAACATCTCTATCTTGAAGGGCAGGCCTCTTTAGCAATACCAACAGAGGAGGGAGGCATTCATCTTCTCTGTTCCACCCAACATCCGACTGAAGTGCAAACCCTAGTCTCTGAGGTATTAGGCCTGCCATTCCACGAGGTTGTTGTCGAAGTAAGGCGAATGGGCGGTGCCTTTGGTGGGAAAGAGACACAAGCGGCTCCTTGGGCTTGTTTGGCTTCGTTGGCGGCTCACAAGCTAGGCAGACCTGTAAAGCTGCGACTACCCAGATCAACCGATATGGCAGTGACAGGCAAACGCCACCCCTTTATCAATCAGTACCAAGTGGGTTTCCGGTCTGACGGTCGAATTGATGCCGTACAGATTGATATTAACGGCGATTGTGGTTGTTCACCGGACCTTAGTGATTCAATTGTGGATCGCGCTATGTTCCATAGTGATAATGCTTACTATTATCCTGCTGCAAAAATTAGTGGTGAACGTTGGCGGACGGATAAGGTTTCCAATACAGCGTTTCGTGGTTTCGGTGGCCCTCAGGGGGTAATTACCGCTGAAGCGATGTTGGATGACATAGCACGTGTCTGCCAGCAGGATCCATTGGATACACGGCTATTGAATCTCTACTCAGGGCAGCAGACGCATTATGGACAAACCGTTGATGGGACGACGCTTCGGGAAATCATGACGCGTCTTAGAGAGAGCTCTGACTACGATCGACGACGTCAAAAGATTGCGAAACATAACTTAGCCTCCACACGATTTATTAAAGGACTCGCGTTAACACCCGTTAAGTTTGGCATCTCATTTACGGTTAAGCATCTCAATCAAGCCGGTGTGCTCGTTCATATCTATACCGATGGATCTGTTTTAGTCAGTCAGGCCGGAACTGAGATGGGTCAGGGGCTCTACACCAAAGTAGCTCAAGTGGTGGCCTCTGTTTTGGGTATAGCGGTCGATCGGGTGAAGATGAGCAGTACTCGAACAGATAAAGTTCCAAATACGTCGCCTACGGCCGCTTCGAGTGGCAGTGATATGAATGGCATGGCCGCCCATGACGCCGCATCGACTCTAAAAAGTCGAATTGCAGAATTCATTGCTAATCGCGAATCCATTTCCCCTGAGACGATTGAGTTTAAAGAGGGGCTGTTGATCTGGGGTACAAAGACAATCAGGTTTGAAGAGGCAGTAAAAGCTGCCTATATGGATCGAGTTCAGCTCTCTGCGACAGGTTTCTACAAAACACCGAATATCTGGTATGACAGAGCTTCCGCGCAAGGCAATCCATTTCTTTATTACGCCAATGGTGCTGCCTGTTCAGAAGTTATCATCGACCGGCTGACGGGAGCCACTCATATCGAGCGGGTCGATATTTTGCATGACACGGGCAACTCATTGAATCCTGCTTTGGACATCGGGCAGATAGAAGGTGGGTTTGTTCAGGGGGTTGGCTGGTTAACCAGCGAAGAGTTGAAGTGGGATGATAAGGGAAGGTTACTGACCAACTCTCCAGCCACCTATAAGATCCCTGCGATTAGTGATCGACCAACTGATCTAAAAATAGACCTGCTGGATAAGCCGAACAGTGCGGCAACCATAGCCCGCTCTAAAGCCGTTGGGGAACCGCCGTTTATGCTGGGAATCTCTGTTTGGTGTGCAATTCGCGATGCAATTTCGAGCGTTTCCGGATATCGTATATCTCCTACATTAAATGCACCTGCTACTCCTGAGGCTATTTTGAACGCCATTTCTACTCTTGAGGACTCTTTGTGATTCAACGTTGGAGCTACAATCTTGCCGAGCGGTTAAAACGAGGGCAGCCTGTTGTTTTAATTACCCAGTTAGGCGAGAGAGGCTCAAGTCCACGTTCTTCAGGTGCGAAGATGCTGGTCACTACTGATGCCACAGTGGATTCACTTGGCGGTGGCAATCTTGAGCATCAGGCCATCGATTATGCTCGACAGTTACTCGCAGATCGGAAAGATGGGTTACACGAGCGTGAATACACATTGGCGGGTACTTTAGGGCAGTGCTGTGGTGGTGAGGTTAGAGTGTTGTTTGAGGTCTTTAATAGCTCATTACAGCCACTTTATCTGTTTGGAGCCGGTCATATAGCTCAAGCGTTAGTGCCTCTGCTTGCGCAACTGCATTTTGCTGTTAACTGGGTTGATGATCGGGATGAACTCTTCACTCAACCCATTCCAGATGGTGTGACCCGGATTGAACGGGATCCTATTGATGTGGCGCGCGATATTCCAAATGATGCTTGGATGCTGATCATGACCCATGATCATCAACTGGATCTGGACCTTCTATTGGCGGCTATTGATGGAGGTCTGCCCACTTACACCGGCATGATTGGCTCAGAAACCAAAGCGCTTAAGTTTAGGCAGCGACTGGCTCAGCGGGGTATTTCAAAAGAGGTTATTGATTCAATTCATTCGCCAATAGGATTACAGGATTTGCAGACTAAACTGCCAGTAGAGATCGCTATATCGGTTGCAGCCGATGTGATGACTCGGCTACAGAAACAGCGTGGTGATCGATGAGTCAATCGTGGGCGCTGCGTTGTCAAATATTGAGCTGTACCTCCCAACCTACTGATGATAGCGGTTGGTTCTATCACTCGGACGGTCTTATTTGGGTGGTTGATGGGTTAATCAAACGGGTAGGGAGTTACTCCGACGTAAAGAATTATTTGCCCTCTGATATACGGATAAAGCATAAACCTGAGTATCTATTGATCCCTGGCTTTGTCGATACTCATGTTCACTACCCGCAACTTGAGATGATTGGTGCTTATGGGACTCAATTGTTGGATTGGTTGAATCGATACACCTTCCCAGTCGAACTGAAATACCGTGATTATGAATACGCCTCTAAGCAGGCAGTCCAGTTTCTCGATCAATTATTGGCCAACGGTACAACGACCGCTCTCGTGTTTGCGACCTCTTCCGTTAACTCGGTGGATGCGTTCTTTGCTGAGTCTCTGCGTCGCAATTTGCGAATGATCAGCGGTAAAATTCTGATGGATCGACACGCACCAGATGCACTGTGCGATACCGCTCAATCGGCTTATGATGACTCAACCGCGTTGATCGAGAAGTGGCGAGGCCAAGGACGGTTGGGTTACGCCGTTACACCAAGGTTTGCACCGACGTCGACTGATGCACAGCTTGACGTTGCTGGCGCACTCATCAAAGAGAATGGTGATGCTTACTTACACACTCATCTATCTGAAAATGTCGATGAGATCGCCTGGGTAGGGGAGTTGTTTCCTGAACAGCAGGGTTACTTGGATACCTATGATCACTTTGGGCTCGTCACTGATCGCTCGGTGTTTGCTCACGGAATTCACCTCAGTGATGCTGAGATGCAGCGCTTACATAACTGTGGCTCTGCAATTTGTCACTGTCCATCTTCTAATCTCTTCTTAGGATCTGGACTCTTTCCTTTAAAGCGTCTGCAACAGATGGGGGTTAATGTGACAATGGGTACCGATGTAGGGGGTGGTACTTCGCTCTCTATGCTGAGCACACAAGGTGACGCTTATAAAATTCAGCAGATGGCAGGACATCTTCTTAAACCTTTAGAAGCCTTTTATATGGCGACGCTTGCAGGCGCTAAGGCGTTAGGACTGGATGATCGTATTGGTGCTTTGGTAGAAGGCTATGAGGCCGATATGGTGTTGTTAGACTTAGCGTCTACACCGGTGATCGAAGAGCGAATGAAACGCGCTGATAAGATTGAAGACGTGTTGTTTGCACTTTCCATTCTAGGGGATGATCGATCAATCGCTCAGACCTATGTGATGGGTGAGTCTGTACTTTAGGTTAAATCTTCACCTTTACTATCAAACGCTTGCCCCGACCTTCTCCAATGATGTTCAAATCTAGATCGCCATTTAACTGATCTACCATAGCACCGACTATGGCCAATCCCAAACCGCTACCTGGTTGAGATCTCTGACTGCCGCGTACAAATCTTTGCTTCAGACCATTAAGGTCTTCGGGTGCTAGATCGGGAGCCAAATTCTCAACATGAAAGGCACCGTTCGTCTCTAAACGAACAATAACGGGGCTCTCGTTGGGGGCATACTTCAAACCGTTTTCAACTAGATTACTAAGAATGACGGCTAAGGCGTCAGGATCGACATCTAACAGGGGCGGTGATTCGCTGATGATTTCGACTCGTTCATGTCTAGGATCAAGTTCACGAGCGATCATCTGAACAATGATCTCTAAATTGGTTGGCTCACCCTTGTAAAGGGTGACCGACTCGGCACGAGCTAATTGAAGCAACTTATCGATCAGACGTGTCAGGCGAGTCAGGCTTGCTTGAACGATCTTGAGACGCTCGGCCTGGTCAGTTGCCCCTAGTTCATCAGAGAGTCTCTGCAGTTGAACGGATGCCACAGCCAAGGGGGTTCTTAACTCATGGGCACTGTTGGCAGCAAACTCTCGTTCAGCTAGCAGTGCAGTTCTGAGGCGATCAAGCAGGGCGTTGGTCGCCTTTTGAACCTCTAAAAAATCCTCCGGAAGTTCGTTTTGTACCATCGGTTCTAGATTACTGCCGCTCCGAGTCGCCATATTCTCAGCAAACTGTTGTACGGGCACTAAACGTCTCTTGACTGCGATGTAGACCAGTAAAACACTTAACGGTAAGGCGATGATAAAGACCAGCAAAAAGAGCAGGGCGGTATCAAATAAGACACCGTAGCGGTGATCAACACTCTCTGCGACCTGGAGATGATAACGACCATCTATCGAAGTGGCGGTAAAGATGCTTAAGTTTTTGCCGTGGGTGAACCCAGTCTGCAAGCTATCCAGCATCGGCGTCATAGGCGCATTATTGGAGCGCACCAGTATTCGTCCCTTAAAGTCCCGCAGATGATACATCAGGTATTCAGGCTGATCCCCCAAAATTCTTGGGCCAACGCTAAGATTAAGCGTACCCAGCAGACTGAGTTCAGGTCTAAGGTCTAGCAGTCCGAATTGGTTAAGGCGGTAGTCGGATATGGCTAAGGGTAGGACGCGTTGCGCTGTCTCTTTAAGGCTTTG